>DATGOL010000001.1:0-23976 GCA_035306065.1 Gemmatimonadales bacterium
CCTGAGCAGGGCCTCGATGGCCGTTGCAGGGAACTTGGCGGCATTGGACTGGTCGGTGGAGTATTCCGGCCCGGGAAGCAGCACGTGTGCAATGCCACCAACGAACTCCTTTCGATCATGCAGCACCAGCGCGACGCACGACCCCAGCCCGAGTGTCGCGATTGTCCGCTCACCGGACGCTGCGCCAAGGTCTGCAACACCCACGTACAGAGCAGCTGAATCAGCAGGCATCATCATGCGTCCTCCGAACGGCGCCGATACACCCGTTCACGCGTGTCAACGGGATCGTAGAGTGCTCGCAGATCGCCGATAACTGTCTCCACCTTTCCGAGCACCAGAAAGCCGCCCGGTGCGAGCGAGTCGTGTATCCTGCGCAACAAGTCCTCCTGGGCGTGACGCTCGAAGTAGATGAGCACATTTCGGCAGAGTACCAGATGCTGAGGACCCGCCGGAACAGGTCCATGCAGAAGGTCGCGTTGCTCGAAGCGAACCATGCGGCGGAGCTTGTCGTTTGCGGTTCCGCCCGAACCCGCACCGAACCACCGACCACGTACATCCGCAGGCATGTCCGCGAACGAAGCTTCTTCATAGCTGCCCTTCTCCGCCGTATCGAGCGACTGACGATCGATATCCGAGCCTAGCACCCGCACGTCAGCCAGGCGTTCCACCTGACGAGCGCGTGAGGCATGCTCTGCGAACAACACCGCAAGCGAATAAACTTCCTCACCAGATGCGCATCCGGCGCTCCAGATGTTCAGCTCGCCCTGCATACGGGCCCACAGGGCCGGAACCACCGAACGCGCCAGGTACTCGAACGTTTCCGGATTGCGATACAGCCGGGTGACGTTGATCGTGAGTGCCTGCAGCAGCCTTTCGTACTCCGAAGGATCTTCGTCCAGAAGACGCGCGTAATCAGCATAGGTGTGCACGCCGCGGGCGCGCATGCGAACCGCTATCCTGCGCTCCAGGCAGCGAGGTTTGTATGCCGGACACACGAAGCCGCTCGCACTGGAAATCTTGCGAGTCAGCATCGAGAACGAATGATCCAGAAGCGTCGTCATGCGATAGTGCGACGCACGGCGTCCAGGTTGCTCCGCACTATGGCATTGTCCGGATCCAGCTCCAGGGCACGCTCCCAGGAGCGCACAGCGTCTGCAAGCTCCTGTCTGCGGTAATGAATATTGCCAAGCTTGAGATACACGTCGCTGCCTAGCGATTCGTCGTTGCGCACGGCGCGACGATAGGCATCGAGAGCCTCCTCATATCTGCCCGCACGATAGCGGCCATCGCCAACATTCTTGTGAAGCTGCGCAAGGCTCGGATCCTGCAGCAATCCCTGCTCTGCCATGCGAAGACCCTCGTCGTGATCACCACGCCGATCCAGAGCCACTGCAAGGTTGTTGTACAGCGCCGCAGCGTGAGGGTGCAGCCGCACTCCCTCCTCGAGAATCTCGATGGACCTGTTCAGGTCACCGGACAGTGCCGCCGCCAGGCCGCCGTAGTGGAACCATGCCGCAGACGGCCGCCGCTTCCCCCAGAATGGCCTGGCTTCCGTAAGAATCCGGTCCGCTTCATCCACCTTGCCCTCGCGGAGCGCAAGTGCGCCCAGGGAAGTCTGCACGCGGGCGTCTTCGCCAAGCCCCTTCTCTATCGCCGTGGACAGTGCCGCACGAGCCTCCTCGTACCGGCCCAGCCTCTCGAGCACATACGCGAGGTTGTGGAATGCGGACGCAGGCGAGTCCGGCATGCTGGTGGCCGATTGCAACATTGCAAGCGCATCCGTCCACTTGCCCTGGCGGAGCAGCGAGAGACCCATGTAGAAGCGGGACGCCAGGTCATCCCGACGAAGCTCGAGCACGCGACGGAACTCTCGTGTGGCCTCGTCGAGCATTCCCGTCTTGTAGAAGGCAATGCCCAGGTTGCGATGCTCATCCACGCGACTCTCGCGCCCTACCCTGCTCTCGCGCGGTTCGGAGCGACCAACTTTGTGAAGAAAGCCGGCAATCACGAGCCCGTATACCGCCTTTCCTACCTCGAACTCAACGAGTCCCGACTCGTCCACGAGGGCCTGTACGTCCCGGTGCCCGTCCACGAGCGAGAGAACGGTCTGCTGTTCCTGAGTAAGCTCCGCGCCACTCTGTTCCAGATGCTTGCGATCCAGTGAGAAAATCGCATCCATGCCGGGAACCTTCTGCGCAATCTGGGTCCATTCGTCCACCCGCCTCGCGCCTTCCAGCAGCAGCGACTCCGGGCTGATGGACACGAGCGTGTCCTGGTCGTCCGGAAACAGGTCGGGTTCGAAGTTGAAGGTGCCTTCGCGCCAGGTGAACAGGTAATAGACAGCTTCCTCGATCTGCGTGCGCACGTGGCGCTGCAGGTCGTCGCGTGTCAGTAGTCCGCGGCTCACCAGTATCTCGCCGAGCCTGACGTCTCGCAGGGTATTCTGGGCCGAGATGGCTTCGTTGAGCTGGTCTGCGGTGATGACGCGGAGCTTCACGAGCACATCACCAAGCCGATCGCGACGATTGACGATCGTTGCGAACGAGATGCGCCCGTCCTCGAAGTAGATCTGCCCGAACTGCCCGCGATTGGTGACGCTGAGGCACCCGGTTTTGCGACCCATTGCCAACAGCTGCAAGACGTCCGCGAAACTTGCCTCACGAAGGCTTCCACGAATGGCCATCAGCGAATCTCCTCGATGGCGCGTCCGGGGATTTCATGCCAGTCCCAGATAACCCGCTCATTATCCACGAAGAACGGATCCGCAGCACGATCTACAAGCCCTTCGGGCGCGCCTGCCCTCGGCAGCAGGTGCCCGTCCAGCTCCGAGCGCAGCGTGGCAAGTTCCAGGCGGCCTGCGGAGCGGGCAAGCGCGAACACGCGGCTCGCCCGCCCCTGAATTTCGCGCACGCTGCTGGACGCACTGTCCGCAAGGTAGTCCAGCACATCGTCAGGCACGGACGGCTTCACGTCAGCGAGAAACCTCGCATATATCGAACGTCGGGTGGCACGGTCTGGCGGAGACAGAGCGGCTACCAGGCCCGCCGCCAGTCGTGACCGCAACCGCGGCTCCACCTGGTCGAGCTCCGGCGGCGAACGATCAGACGCAAACACGAGCGGCCGGTTCTCCGATGCCAGCGCATTGAACAGGTGGAACAGTTCGGTCTGCGCCCGCTCGGTACCGGCAATTACGTCCAGGTCATCGAGCAACAGTGCGTCTACTGTTCGCCAACGCGCGCGCCAGCGCTCCAGTTCTCCCTGCTGAGCAGCTTCAACGAGTTCCTCGATGAACTGGTTGGCGGAAACACAGGCAATGGAGGCGGTATCATCCATGCCTTCGCGAAGCAGGTTGCCGATGGCGTGAAGCAGGTGCGTCTTGCCTGTGCCGCCCGGACCACAGATCACAAGCGGATTGAAGTGGCGGCCCGGTTCGGCTCCAACCGACTCTGCCGCACGAGCAGCCAGCTCGTTGCTTACGCCAACCTCGAAGTTCGCCAGCGTGAACGATGCGTCGGGCCCCGGAAACGGTTCCCCTCCCACCCTGAGGCGCGACAGGAGCCCCTCCGCAGCCGCCACGCGCTCCGGATCGCGGAACACGGAATGGTTCGCGAAGCCCGGTGCCAGCGTGATTGCCTCACGCTCGAGAGAACCCAGGTGCGCACATGCCGCGGCAAACGTCGCCAGCAGCCCGTCCACGTCAGGCGAGCGCGGCAGCTTTAGCGCGCGCTCCAGCACCGCCGTGCGATAGCCTTCGGCAGCCCAGGTTGCAATTGCCTCCGTGATACGAAGCTTCCACTCCGCAACGGACGTTTCCACCGTGCGCGAAACATCCGCCACGAAATCGGCGAACTCCGCAGGCTCCCTGCGCGCTCCATTGCCGCCATCACCTTCGCGCACCGGTGCGCCCGACACCGGCGTGTTGCGTGCGCGCAAACCGAGTATGTCGCGCAGATTGCCGGCGTGAATGTTTCCACCGTGCAGCGAGCGATACGCTTCGAGTCGGTTGAACGCCCCCTGCAGTTCACGAACGTTCGCGAAATCTACCTTCGCCACCGCGTCGAGGATCTCGGCGTCAATCGGCGGCTCGCGGCCATCCGCAAGGTTGCGCAGGATGCCGAGCTTTGTCTCGAAGTCCGGTTCACCTATGTCCACCACAAGCCCGCCGGACAAACGTGAGACAAGGCGTGCGTCCACGTCAGGTATTTCGCCGGGCGGACGATCGCTCGCCATCACGATCTGCTTGCCCGAACGCTGCAACTGGTTGAACAGGCGGAGCAGTTCGGTTTGCGTTTCACGCTGGCCCGTGAGGAACTGTACGTCATCCAGCAGCACGATATCGTGCTCACGCCAGCGCTGCTTGAACGGGTCCAGCTCACCTGCCGACACGGCGTCGTGCAGGTCTTCCACGAACTCGTCCACTGTAACGTAAGCCGCACCGTAGCCAGGCCGCTGCTCACGTGCCTGGTGAGCGATTGCACTTACCAGGTGAGTCTTGCCGAGCCCTGAAGCACTGTAGATGAAGAGCGGGTTGTATACCTGCCCCGGAGATTCTGCTACGGCGCGCGCCGCGGCCACCGCCAGGCGATTGGCGGAACCCACGACGTAGTTGTCGAAGCGAAAGCGACCGTCCAGTATCACCAGCCGTTACCCGTGAGCTACAGAGCCGGCGGAGAGACGGCGCAACACGAGGCCCGAAATCGAACGCAGCGTCTCGAACACGCCGCGCCCATGGAGGGCATCAGCCGCAAAGGCCGGTACTCCGCGAAAGTTCAATGCCTCATCGAGTTCAGACTCGGTGAGTATGAGGTCGCTTGGAAGATCGCGCTTGTTGTATTGCAAAACCATGGGGAACGTGCGCACGTCAATGTCCTGGGCCGCCAGGTTCTCGTGGAGATCACGCAGGCTTTCCACGTTCTCGTCGAACTGGCGCGTCTGGCTGTCTGCCACGAACACAACCGCATCGGCACCGTTCAGCACCAGCTTCCGAGTTGTGGCGTAGTAGATCTGTCCCGGCACAGTATACAGCTGAAGCCTCGTGCTGAAACCCGAGATGCTTCCCAGGTCCAGCGGAAGGAAATCAAAGAACAGCGTACGTTCGTTCTGGGTGGCCAGCGAGAGCATGCGTCCGCGCCGATCGCCGGGAACCCTGCCGTACACGTATTGCAGGTTGGACGTCTTCCCAGCCCTGCCAGGGCCGTAGTAGACGATCTTGCAGGTGATCTCGCGCGTTGCGTAGTTGACTATGGACATCGGCTCAGGCTCCCTAGTTCTGCCGTCAGAGGTCCGTGAGCGATGCCCTGGCCCGCAGCAACGCACTTCGAACGTGGCCAACCGGCGCCTGCCGGTCAGCAACCACTACGAGGACGTGCGCACCCGCCCTTGCGGCACACAACCAGCCGAGCGCGGAATGCAGGTGGATTACGCCGGCTGATCCCCGGCCGGCGGCCATGGCCGCCTGGTTCGCGCGCGCCACCATGCTTGCCGCCAGAGCGCCAACGGCATCCGCATCCAATCCCACGTCCAGGGAACTGGCCACAACGATGCCGTCGTCCGCGTCGGCGAGCAGCGCACCGAGCACTCCACGTGTTGGCGACACCGACCGCAATACGTCGCGAAGTCGATTGCGAAGTGTGGTCTGGCTCACTCCCCCTCCTGGTCCTGAAGCAGCAGCCGGATGGCTCTTCCCACCGGGAGATTATCCGCCACCTGAAAGCGGACGCCCGGTTCCGCCACGTTGTCGGCAGAGGAGAGTGAAACGCCCATCAGGCCAACATCACACTCAACGATCAACGCGTGCCAGCGGCCGATCTGCATTGCCTCGCCCAAACGGTTCGCGTGTTCCAATACTGCGGCCATTTCCTGGGCAACTTCACCAGATGCCGGCACGAAGGCGTTCCCAGTTGCATTTCCGCTACCGTTTACGCCGCCTGTCATTGCCGGCGAGGCCAGATGCGGCGTCGGGGCGATTACCCGGCGATCCGGTACACCGGAGAGCCGGTTGATTGCCGCAGTGATGGAGCGTCGTGTGGCATCATCGTCCGTTCGGGCGAAGGCCTCCTCGAGGTACTCCCGCGCTTCGTCCGGCCTTCCTTCGCACCAGCGAATGAATGCCAGGCCTCTTGCGGCATCAACATGTCCGGGCGCAAGACGCTCGACCTCCCGCCAGCAGGCTTCGGCCTGAATGAGACGTCCTGCGTCTGCCGCAACCCGTCCGAGCAGGGCGTGCGCGTCAACGAGATCCGGGTGCCTGGCGACTCCGTTCTCCGCAACCCTCAGTGCCTGATCGAGCCTCCCGTCACGACGCAGCGCATCGCCAAGGTGCAGGAACACCAGGCTGGCAGGGTCGCGCGCGAGCCGCTCGCTCAGGCGACGTACCTCGGGTCCCGCAATACGGGCGCGACCGGCGGCGTGCACGTCAGCCATGGAAGTGTCCCTCCACCAGCTCGCGAACCAGCGCTGCAGCATCCAGTGCGGCCCGTGCTCGGTCCGCGTCAGGCCCTTCGTGTCCGGCCGCGAGGTACAGCTGCCAGCTTCGCGATGCCTCGCCCAGGTCACCCTGAAGCGCAGCCAGGTAGCCTGCCTCACGCCATACATCCGGATGCTGTGCTGCAAGACGCGCCGCCCTGCGCACTTCATCTGCCCACTCGTCGCGACGTCCGGACCTGCGCAGCGCCACCACCAGCATGCGCCGTGCCTCTGATGCCTGCGGGTCGGCAGCAAGCGCAAGCCGTGCCTCCGCAGACGCCTCCTCCCACTCGCCGAGTGCAAGAGCTGCCTGTGCCAGGCCCAGATGCATGTCGGATATCGAACCCGACTCATTACCTGTCTCACCAGAATAGCCATCGCTGGCAAGCTCCAGCACGCCGGTGCTCAGTAACCCGAAGGCCATTTTCGCCACATCGAAGTCGCTCTCGCCAAGCCTGGCTGAAATTTCAGCCAGCGTGCTCTGGCCGTCGATCATCGTGAGAAAGCGCCACTCCCCAGGCAGCAGGTCGAGCCGCGTCATGTTTCCGCCCTCGGGAGCTGCAAGACTGGGCACTACTTCGATGGTGGGTACCCGTTCGCGAATGCGTTCCCACTCATCGATCCTGCGAGCTCCTTCCATCAGCATGGACTCGGTGGGAATGCGCACCGTGGCTTCTGCCGAAATAGTGCCCACCGGCCGCTCCTCGAATCGGAAGTAGCCTTCGTTCCACGAGAGCAGTTCGAACACCACGCTTTCAACCTGCCTTCGAACCTGCTCTGCAAGTTCTCGGGCCGTGAGTGCGCCAATGCTCACCAGAATCTCACCGAAACGCCGGCGCTCACCAGGCTCGTCCTGCATGGCGCGCGCGAGTGCAAGATCTCCTTCGGAGATCCTTCCTGCGCGCACCAGCAGCGTTCCCAGCGGGTGCGGGTTGCTGCGGATGCTTGCGTATACGACACAACCATCCTCGAACCACACCTGGCCTTCGTTATTGCGGAGTTCCGAGCCAACGGAAAGTGTACCGCTCTTTCGACCGAGGTCGAGGAGCTGGAACACGTCGTGGATACCCAGGTCGCGGAGGGGTCCTTCAATAGCCATCAGGCGGCCTCCGTTACGCGCGCGCGGAATCGGGACAGCCGTGCGCCCTGCTTAACGAGTCGTTCCAGCGACTCACGGGCGCGCACACCGGCAGCACCATCGGGCTCCAGCGCAAGCGCCTCGTACCAGCACTCCCGTGCCTCGCGCAGCAGACCCAGTGCCGCAAAGGCGTCGCCTGCCGCTGCGATGGTCAGTCCGTATTCCGGCTCCAGCTTGTGTGCACGTCGAAGCGGCACCAGTGCGTCGTTTGCACGACCGATCGTGTTGAGCACGTCGCCGAGTTCCACGAGTGCCTCCAGATGGACAGGGTCCATATGGAGCAGTTCAATAACCGGCCGGAGCGCAGCGTGCGCGCGACGCATCCTGCGCCGCAGTCGAGACAGGGCAAGCGTTGCCGGCGCATAGGACGGCAGCGTGGATATGGCGATCTCCAGTTCCTGTTCGGCTGTTCCCTCATCCCCGCTGATGAGTAGCAGACGTGCGAGGTCCGTTCTCGCTGCCACCATTCCCGAGTCCAGGCCGAGCGCGGCGCGCAACGCGCCGATTGCGCCTTCGACATCACCCTGTGCTCCCAGCGAGCGACCCAGCTGGTGAAGCACATCGGCTCTGGTGGGCGCAGCCGAACGCGCTGCACGAATGAGTTCAACAGCGCCAGCATGCTCACCAGCGGCCGAGTGCATCTCGGCGGCAAGCATGAGTATGTCCGTGTCCCCGGGGTGCTCGGCAACGAGTGCGCCAAGTGACTGGCGAGCCTCCTCGGCGCGTCCGAGCCTCACGAGGGTGCGCGATTCACCTACCCGTGCATCCAGCCTCGTGGAGTCCGTAGCCAGCGCAGAGCGGAACCGCTCCAGGGCCTCGCCGTCGAGCCCGAGGGCGGAGAAAACCTGGCCGCTGATAACGAGTGCATCAGCTGTAGATCCGCCAGCAGCGAGCGCAGCCGTGGCTGCTGCGCCCGCGTCAGCCAGCCTGCCATCCGCGAGTGCCTCACGCGCGCGGTCCAGCGCCGATTCTCCCTCGTGCAGATCGTCGGTATTCGGCTCGCCCGCAAGCTCCATGAACACTGCGTCGAGCGAGCTTTCATCGGCTACGAAGGACGAGTCAACGCTGTCGGTTCGTGCACCAGTGTCAATGTCCGAGGTGACAGCGAACTCCATACCCTCGTGCTGCGCGTCTATCGCGAGCGAGAATGCCGGGGCTACGTAGTATGGATCCAGCTCCATTCCGCGCCTGGCAGACCGCAGCGAACCCGCGTAGTCACCCAGGGCAGACAGCACGAAGCTCAGGTTGTAGTGAGCCTCCGCGTACTCCGGATTGGAACTAAGCGCCCTGCCGAATGCGGAACGAGCTTCCTCGGGGCGGGAAAGTGCGGTGAGCACGAGGCCGACACCGTTCCAGGCGGCCGCGTCTTCCGGCTCTGCCTTCAGCGCCTGACGATAGCCGTCCAGGGCTTCAGCCGTACGCCCCGCATGGTAGTGCATCAGTGCCAGGTTGCGCCGTGCACGCGCGAAGTCCGGTGCACGCCGCACCGCACGAGTCAGTGCATCGAGCGCAGCCTGCTGTTCGCCACGCTGTGCCAGCGCGATACCCAGGTTGTTCTCGGCAATCGCGTAGTCAGCATCGAACCGAAGTGCACTCGAATAGTGCTCGACTGCTTCGTGCACCCGGCCGCTCATGTGCAGTACGACGCCCAGCTCGTTCCAGACACGCGGGCTGTTGGAGCCGTCGTCAACCAGCGACTGGTACAGCCTCTGTGCTTCCTGCAGGTCTCGTTTCAGGAGCCATACTTCGGCAATCGCATGCGTTACGAGTTCCCGATCCTCTCCGTGCTCGAGGGCCAGTTCGTACTCGCGTAGTGCTTCGGCAAGGTATCCACGCTGACGAAAGGCCAGCCCCAGCGCGTAGTGCGCGAGCTGTGAATCTCCACTGGGCTGCGGCGCTGCATCACGCACCTGAATGCCCGGCGCCGGTGCAACCGGACTTGCCAGTCCGCGTACGGGCTGCTCCTCCAATGACAGATTGGCCTGGGCCCGGGCGTAGGAGGGATTGAGGCGCACTGCTCGCTGAGTGGCGGCACGGGCTTCCTCGTGCCGGCCGAGCTCCCCCAGAACGAAGCCATACAGGTAGTGCACGTGTGCCTGGTCTGCATCGAGCGCCAGCGCTCGCTGCAGCGCAGCAACGGCTTCTTCGGCTCGGCCTTCCTGGTACAGCAGTTCCCCGAGGTGGGCGTGCGGCGCAGGATCGTCTCCACAGAGGCTGGCTGCGCGTTCGAGCCTGCTCCGTGCATCGTCGTGTTCGCCGAGTGCCTTCTCTGCCAGGCCAAGCTGAAGCAGTACAGCCGCATCGTCAGGCGCCTGCTCGATGAGAGCCAGCAGGTCTGTTCGTGCCTCGGCCGGACGGCCCAGCAGCGCGTGAGTTCTGGCCAGTTCCCATCGTGCCTCACGATTCCCCGGCTCTGCGCGAAGCCGTTCACGAAGCTCCGAAACACGACGGTCGTAGTAGCCCGATGAGAAGTACGCAATTTCCAGGTTGCGCTGCGCCACGCGCATCCGTGGGTCCAGCTCGAGCGCACGGGCAAATGCCGCCACGGCATCCTGGTCCATCCCCTTGTTGTAGTAGAGGACACCCAGGTTGTTGTGCGCGCCAGCATCCGCCGGGTCTACCCGGCGGGCAAAGGAGCGCAGGACTTCAACGTCCCGCTCGGAGAGCAGCCGTGCCGACGCCATCTACCGCGTTCCCGTCAGGCCACACGTGCCGCGCGCAGCATCGCGTGAAGCGATGCATCATCAGGAAGCAGAAGGAAGAATCCGCGAAGCCGCTCCTCCTGCACATCCTGCATCAGGAACTCGCTCTCCACGCAGAATACGTAGTCCCGGTTCTGGTTGAACTGCAGGTACGCGGTACTCAACACCGCTCGCGACTGGTCAATCGCAAGCCCCGGTGGCGAAGGCAGCAGAATGAGGCCGAGGAACTCGCTAAGCGCATTCAGGTAGGCGCCGCTGAGGATGTTTCCCGCCTCCTTCACGGCGGACTGTTCCAGCTCGCTGAACTCCAGCAGGTCGGGCACTTCGCGCCCAATCATGAGCGATGCGAGCCTGCGTGACGTGCTGTTCGGAAACACGAGCAGCGTACGGCCGCTCAGGTCACCGATCATGTTCATCATCACCGCCGCCACCGGCTCTTCCTCCTCGCCAAGCTGGGGCGGTACTTCCTCCAGCCGTGCAACATTGAGCGTGGGAACGCTGATCATGATTCGATGCCCTGTGAGTTGCGACAGGGCTGTTGCAGCGTGTCCCGCGCCAATGTTCGCCACCTCGCGCAGGGCGTCCAGGTGCAGAGGCGTGAAGCTTGTGAGGTAATTCATGGTTGGCGTTTCCACCGAGAGGTTCTCCCTGCCTGGTCGGTTCAGAGCAAACTGCCCACGTCCACGATCAGCGCCGGCTCTCCACTCGGAAGAACCGTCGCTCCGCTGAACAGGCGCGCTCCTTCGCGCGCCGCATCGAACGGCTTCACCACTATCTCCTCCTGAACGAGAAGCTCATCCACGAGCAGCCCAACGCGACGGTCCTCCGCCGCCAGTACCACCACGTCCTGGTGCAGCAGATCCTGCCGTTCCAGACCCACCACTTCCCGAAGGCGAACCACGGGCAGAACATCTTCACCAAGGACGATTACATCGCGGCCGCGTACCGTGGCCTTCTGGATATCGGCCAGGTCGGCAGTTGCGCGCACGTGCGTCGCAGGAAGCGCGTACGTTTCGTTCCCCACCCGCGCCAGAAGTGCACGGACAATAGCAAGCGTCGCCGGCAGCCTCAGCGACCATATCGTGCCCTGGCCGGCAGTCGTCTTGAGGTCAACGGTTCCGCCAAGCCGGCTGGCAACGGTGACCACAGCATCCACGCCCACACCGCGTCCGGACAGCTCGGTAACTGACTCCCGTGTAGACAGCCCGGATGCCGCCAGAACGCGCAGAAGGTCATCGTCCGACAGTTCCGCAGTTTCGGCGGGCACGAGCCCGGTTGCGCGAGCGCGGGCAAGAACGGCGTCGCGATTCACTCCGCGGCCGTCGTCGCTTACGCGTATCACCACGCCATCGCGTTCGCGCACCACTGCAACCGTGAGGCGGCCCGCAGCCGGCTTGCCTGCGCGAACGCGCTCGTCCGCTGCTTCCAGGCCGTGATCCACCGCGTTCCGCAGCAGGTGTATCAGCGGCTCCCCGATCTCATCCAGCAACGCGCGGTCGAGTTCTATCTCGCGACCATCCAGCACGAATTCCACGTTCTTCCCAAGCTTGCGCGCTGTATCGCGAACGAATCGGGGGAAGCGGTCGAACACCATGCCGGCCTGCACCATGCGCGTGGCCAGCACTTCTTCCTGAAGCTCACCCACCAGCCTGCTCAGGCGTGAGGCAGACGCCAGCAGTGATGCGTCTGCAAGCTCCGTTGCCCGCGCAATCAGGTGCCCGCGTGCGATAACCAGCTCGCCGGTAAGTGCCATCAGCGAGTCGAGCCTGCGAACCTCGACGCGTGCCATCGAGGTGTGCGCATCCCGCACTCCAGGCAGCGGCGTCTTCGGCTGAAGTGTGGCATCCGGAAGCAGACTATCGAGCTTCTGAACTCCGTCCGGCGAAATGGATTCGACGCGAACGCCTTCAACGTCGCCCACCGACCGGAGAGCCAGATCGATGGTGCTGCTCTCGCAGGCAGACTCGAACACGAACGACAAGTCGCGCAGTTCCTGCAGGTCTCCCAGCGAGTGCTCGTGAGGCACCACGGCACGAACGGAACCCAGCTTGCGTGCAGCCTGGAGCAGCATCAACGCGCGCACACCGGCCAGCGGCGCGTCCTGTCGCAGGCGAACTGAAACGCGACGGTCGGAGTTTGTGTTGGCAGACTCCGCCACCCGCACGAAAAGGGCGATTACCGGAGAGGCGTCAGGCTCCGCGTCGTCGTCCGCCACACGCTCGAGCGCAGACTCGAGCCAGTCTGCGGTGGCGAACAGCGCATCTACCAGTGCTTCATCCGGAGTGTCGCTTCCTTCGCGAAGGCGCTCGAGCACCTCTTCCGCTGCATGCGCAACCGCGGCCATGGATCCATATCCCATCGCCGCGGCCATTCCCTTCATCGTGTGCATGGCGCGAAAGAGCGCCTGCACATGTGCAAGAGGATCTGCGTCGCGCTCCAGGGCTAGCAGCGACTCATTGAGGCGCGATACAAGCTCGCGCCCCTCGCTCTGGAAGAGCCGTGAGTAGCGAGCGGTGTCCACGGTGGGTACGCGTGTCAACTCATTACGCGCTGCACAGCTTCCAGTACCCTGCTGGGCTGGAAGGGCTTCACTACGAAGTCCCGGGCTCCGGCCTGGATGGCTTCAACTACCAGTGCCTGCTGTCCCATGGCGCTGCACATGAGGATGCGCGCGGCAGGATCACGCTTCGTGATCTCGCGTACCGCATCTATCCCGCCCATGTCGGGCATAACGATGTCCATCGTCACCAGGTCCGGCTTGAGGCGATCGTACTGCTCGATTGCCTGCACGCCGGTTTCCGCCTCTCCAATTACGTCGAAGCCGTTCTGGGTGAGAATGTCGCCAACCATGGTGCGCATGAAGATGGCGTCATCACATATGAGGACGGTGTGCTTCACGATCTCCTCGCTGCGGAATGCCGCTCCTGCAGGTGCGGCATGTCTGTAGTGGTGCGCGTACGCGCGGATGCGCGCCGGCGGCCATCACCCGCTGTTCAGGCGCGACTCAGCGAAGTGAGTCGCGAATGAAGGCGCGGAGATCCACCACAACGACGGACTCGCCGGCGTGGTCGGCCACACCGAGGACGATCCTTGCCCCCCCTTCGTTACCGGGATGACGCGTGATGTCTTCCGGGGCCGGTATGACGTCTCGCACGCCGTCCATGGCGCACCCCGCCACGCCGCCGGAATCGGTGGGTACCAGCAGAACGACACCACTGGAAACGGGCTCCGTGCGGTGGCTCAGCCGCAATGCCAGGTCCAGGACAGTTACCAGCACGCCCCGCAGATTCATCAGGCCGAGCACATATGGCGGGGCGCCCGGTATGCGAGTGAGCGTTACGAGCGGCACTACTTCCTGAACGGAATCCAGCGGTACCACGTACTGGTCACCGCCAGACGTGAGGCGAAGCATGCGTTCGCGGCCGTCCTCGGCCTTCGCCTCAGACGCCAGAATCGGGGCTGCTTGCTTCGCCGGAGGCGAGGGGGTCGTTGAAGAATCCAAGAAAGTCCAGCGGGTCCGGGTGTTCGGCGTACGTAGCATCCCCTGCGGCCGCAGCCAGCGCCTGAAGCAGATCTGGCGGCAGCGGTGCGCGAACGTCCATCTCGCTACCGGTTATCGGATGCCTGAAGCGCAGCCAGGCAGCGTGAAGGAAGTGTCGCCTGGGCGGAAGACGCAACAGCCGGCGCCCTCCGCCGCCTCCATACGTGTCATCGCCGACCACCGGGTGACCGATCGAGGCGGCGTGCACGCGGATCTGGTGGGTGCGCCCCGTATGCAGGTGAGCACGTACGAAGTCAACGGAATCAAAGCGCGCCAGTCGCACCAGGTCGGTGTGTGCCGGCCGCCCCGAACTGACGATTGCCATCCTCTTCCGGTCTCGCGGAGCGCGGTCGATCGGTGCGTCGATCGTAACGCGATCTTCCCGAAGATGCCCCCAGAGCATCGTAGCATACCGCCTGACAACCCTGCGCTCCGAAAGCGCCTTACCGAGAATTCTGTGCGCCCGATCGGAGCGCGCAACGATCAGCAATCCCGAGGTTTCCTTGTCCAGCCTGTGAACGAGCCCCGCGCGATCCTCGTCGGCCGTGGCTGCCAGTGGCCCGCCCCGGCCGAGTAGCGCGTTTACGAGGGTGCCGCTCCAGTTGCCCGGAGCAGGATGAACCACCATGCCCGCCGGCTTGTTGATCACCATCAGGTGATCGTCCTCGAATACGACGTCCAGCGGAATCTCCTCCGCCAGCAGGTCCCGGCCCGGCGGTGGAGGTATGGTGACATCTATCGATTCGCCGCTACTCGGCTTGTAGCTGGCGCGTTCCCGCTTCCCGTTAACGAGAACGTTGCCCTCGGCAATGAGCGTCGCGGCCTGGTTGCGCGAGATGTCGAGCCTGATGGAAACGAGAACATCCAGCCGGCCGCTGTCTTCCTCCTCCACCTGGAAGGAGTGCAGTGCTGGTTCCCTGAGCGATGGTCGTTCGCCGCTCATCCCCCCTGCCCGTCAGGCACTCCGGTAGCCGAGGCGCTGGCTTCCGACCTCTGCGGATGATCCTCCCACCAGAGCACCCAGGCGAGGAGCACGGCGCCGCAGCTGATCGCCATGTCCGCAATGTTGAACGTAGGCCAGCGCATACTGCCGATTCCTACATCGATGAAGTCAACTACACCCTGGGACGAACGAACCCTGTCCACCAGGTTGCCAATCGCGCCTGAGCAAACCAGCGAAACGGCTAGTACGCGCTGCCAGTCACCGTCACGGGCAGTGGTGTACAGTTTGCCGAGTACGAATAGCGCGCCGAAGGTGAGGGCCATGAAGATCCAGCGCGAGTACGGCCCCAGATGAAGGCCGAACGCCGCGCCCGGATTGTAGATCAGCGTGAACTGAACGAGCTCACCGACCAGCGGTTGTGGCACGCGGAAGGGCAGTTCCCGTACTGCGAGCCACTTGGTGGCAATGTCCAGTACGAGAACGCCAACCATAACGCCCCAGAACAGGCTGGCGTTTCGGTTACTTCTTCTTGTCATCTTCCTCGCGCTGTTTGCAGTCGATGCAGTAACGTGCGTTAGGTAGGGCATCCAGGCGCTCGAAGGGAATGTCCTTTCCGCAGGAATGACACTTTCCGAACGTCTCCGGGCTCTTGTACAGCCTGCGAAGTGCCTGGTCTATGTGCCAGAGAAAGCGACCTTCCTTGCTGGCAAAGAGGAAAGCCTTTTCGCGTTCCATGGCATCCGTACCCTGGTCCGCCATGTGGAACGAGTACGAGCTCAGATCACCATCCGCAGACTGCGGTGTGTTGGTGAAAGTCTGCTCGTGATTATTCAGTTCCTTGAGCACACGATTCCGCTCTTCCATGAGTCGCTTCTCGAAGTGCGCAATCATCTTCTTGGTCATGCGCCTTGGCTTGCTGGTTCCACCACCGGTCGCCATGCTGATTATTCCCTTGTGAGGGCGAGCCGTGCAGTGATACCGTCCAGGTCCACCTCGGCACGCGCGTAATTCTGCTCCATGGTTGCTCCGTTCGCGTGAAGCTCACGAGCCAACGTTTCCTGCGCAATCCAGTCCCGGTGCGCATCTACAGCTTCGGATACCTCGGCGTCGCCCGAGATCCAGAGGCGAATTCTATCACTCACCTCGAGTCCACTTTCCTTCCGCAGTCGCTGAGTTCTGCTTACGAGTTCCCTGGCAATGCCCTCGCGGCGCAGTTCCGGTGTAACCTCGGCGTCCAGTGCAGCGAAGCGGCCGTACGCCTCCTGTACAACGAGTGAGCCCCTGGAACGGCGGACAACCTGTAAATTCTCCGGCGACAGGGCATGCTCCGTACCCTCAACGTTTATCGTCACCGTTCCCCCGCGCTCCAGCTCGGATAGCCGGTCGCTGGAGAGTGCGGCAATTGCGGCAGCGGCGAGCGGTGTCTGCTTGCCGAAGCGCTTGCCCAGGGTGCGAAAGTCGGCGCGTGCTTCGAGAGTCACGAGATCCTCTGCATCGTTCGCGAACTCAACGCTCTTCACGTTCAACTCGGCGGCCAGAAGGGGTACGAGCTTCTGAACGGCCGCGAGAGGGGTCGAAGCCGACACAACGCAAACCATGCGTGAGAGGGGCTGGCGTACGCGTACCCCGGCTACCTCACGTGCGGCGCGACCGAGCGTGGCAAGTTCCCGGATCTCCTCCATCGCTGCCTCGAGTTCCGGATCGCTCAATACACTGTGGTCACCTTCCGGCCTTACGTATGACGCAAGGTGCACCGACACGCCCGTAAGCTCACGATGCATCCAGTCCGTGATGAACGGGGCAATGGGAGCGAGCAGTCTGCATACAGTTGCGAGTGTGGTGTGCAGCGTGGCAAATGCGGCGCGATTGTCGCTGGTGTCCACCTCGTAGAAACGGTCGCGCGAGAGGCGCACGTACCAGTTGGAGAGGTCGTCCACCACGAAGCTCATGGCGCGACGCGCCGCTCCGGTGGCGTCGAAGCGCTCGAGCATCGCATCCATGTCGCGTTCGGTGCTCGTAAGGCGCGACAGTATCCAGCGGTCCATCTCCGTCCGCTCCGCCACGGGCGGATCCAATTCGGATGGCGACCAGCCGAAGTTCGCGTACAGCGCAAAGATGCCCGAGTACACGTTCCGCAAAGTCACCAGGAACCGCCCCGAGGTTTCGCGGATTGCATCCTCGTCGAAAGCCTTTGGCGTGTACACCTGGCTACCCGCAACGAGGTAGAGGCGCACGGCGTCTACACCGTGCCGCTCGATCACTTCCCACGGGTTCACGACGTTGCCGCGGCTCTTTGACATCTTCCGCCCGTTCGCATCGAGCAGAAGGTTGTTCACCAGAACCGCACGGTAGGGAGCGGCTGAGCCCGCTGCGTTGCCGGGGAGCGCATCACCGAGGCCTGTGGCGATCGCGAGCAGTGAGTAGAACCAGCCACGGGTCTGGTCCAGCCCTTCGCAGATCCAGTCGGCAGGGAAGTTGGACTCCACGGCCGACTTGTCCTCGAAAGGATAGTGCCACTGCGCGAATGGCATCGAACCCGAATCGAACCAGGCGTCGATGACTTCGGGAACGCGGCGCATGGTGCCCCTGCCTGACGGTGCAGGCCAGGTCCATTCGTCAACGAACGGCTTGTGCGGATCGAAGTCGTCAGGCAGCGGACGACCGGCGCGCTCAGCCAGCTCCGCAAAGCTTCCAATCGCCTCGATCTCGTCAGGATCCTCGTCATTCACCCATACCGGGAGAGGCGTACCCCAGTACCGGTCCCGCGACACGGCCCAGTCAATGTTGTTCTCGAGCCACTCGCCGAACCGGCCCACCCCAATCTCGGGAGGTACCCAGTTCACGCTGCGGCTCCGCGCAATCATGTCATCCTTGAACGCCGTGGTGCGCACGAACCAGGACTCGCGAGCGTAGTACAACAACGGCGTGCCGCATCGCCAGCAGTGGGGGTAGCTGTGATTGATCGTGCCGGACCTGAAATGCGTTCCGGTGCGCTTCAGGTACTCGATCAGCACCGAGTCCGCATCCTTCACGAACATCCCGCCAGCTTCAGGCAGCGACTCCGGAAATCGTCCGCGCGCGTCCACAGGCTGCAGGAATGCCAGGTCGTGGCGCTTTCCCGCTGCGTAGTCATCCGCACCGAAGGCCGGTGCCATATGCACAACGCCGCTGCCATCCTCGGCAGACACGAACGGCTCCGCAACAATCACTTCGTGATTGCCTTCGCCGTACGGCAGCCAGTCGATCGGCCTCTGGTACGTCCAGCCTGCCATTTCCGATCCCGGCAGCGTACGCACAACCTCCCATCTGTCGCGCCAGTCCGTGCCGAGCACGCCGGCAATCCGGTCTTCGGCAAGAATGAGGTTCGGTTCATCGCGGCCCAGCCGGCGCACTTCGGCATACACGAGCGTCGGGTGCACTGCAAGCGCAACGTTCGACACCAGCGTCCACGGCGTAGTGGTCCACACCATTATGCGCAGCACCGACCTGCCATCATCGCGGCGCTGAGCCTCTCCCGCAGGCGTACCCGTTATGTCCAGAGCTACGAACAGGCTTGGATCGGGTACATCTTCATAGCCCTGCGCAACCTCATGCGATGACAAGGTAGTGCCACAGCGCGAGCAGTACGGCAGGATCTTGTGACCGCGGTACAACAGTCCCTTGCGGAAAAGCGTGGCAAGCGCCCACCAGGCGCTCTCCACGTAATCGTTATGGTACGTGACGTAGGGATCATCGTAGTCCAGCCAGTAGGCAATACGGTTGGACAGGCGTTCCCACTCTTCGCGGTAGGTCCACACGCTTTCGCGGCAGAGACGATTGAACTCCGCCACCCCGATCCGCTCGATGTCCGGCTTGCCGCTTATTCCAAGGCTCTTCTCCACCTCGATTTCAACCGGAAGGCCGTGCGTGTCCCAGCCTGCCTTACGGAGTACCTGGTAGCCGCGCATCGAGCGGTGGCGGCAGAAAAGATCCTTCAGCGTACGGGCGAACACGTGGTGAATGCCGGGACGCCCATTCGCGGTTGGCGGCCCCTCGAAGAAAACCCACCTCGGCCTGTCGTCTGCAGACGCCTGCACCCTGGCAAAGAGATCCTCCTCCTCCCATACGTCGAGAAGATCACGTTCCAGCTCATCGGCAGGGCGCTCGGCAGGCAGGGACGCGTAGTGCTGCTTCACGTCAGGCGAACTCACATTCTCTCCATTGTGCCGCGCACCAGCGCATTCAACCTTGGCTCCGCCTCACGCGAGATCGAGAGAACGCGCCTCGGGTCAACTGGCTCGAGGGCATCGGGCAGGCACATGTCGGTGATCACCGAGATTCCCAGTACTCGCATTCCTGCGTGCCTGGCCACTGTCACTTCCGGTACTGTAGACATTCCCACCACATCCGCTCCCATTGCGCGCAGCATGCGGTATTCTGCTCGCGTCTCGAGACTTGGCCCCGTTACGGCCACGTAAACGCCCTCACGAAGCTGGGTTCCCTGCCCTGCCGCCACACTGCGTGCAAGTGCGCGAAGTTCGGCATCATAGGCTACGGTCATGTCGGGAAACCGAGGCCCCATGGTGTCGTCGTTCAACCCGACAAGCGGGCTGTCGCCGAGCAGGTTTATGTGATCGGCGATGAGCATGAGATCACCGGCTGACCACAGCGGGTGCAGTCCGCCGCACGCATTGAACACGAACAGGGTGCGCGCCCCGAGCGCGTGCATAACGCGAACCGGAAATGTAACCTGCTGCAGCGAATACCCCTCGTAGCGATGCGCGCGTCCCTGCATTACGACAACCGACGATCCGGCCAGCGAGCCGCACAGCAGCCTGCCTGCATGCGATTCCACGGTGGAGAGCGGAAATCCCGGCAGATCGGCATAGTCAATCGTTGCCTCCACCTGCATCTCATCGGCAATTCCACCGAGCCCGGTGCCGAGCACAAGCGCCACGTCAGGCATCCGCCCCCATGCTTTCCGCACCACGTTAGCCGTTGCCTCGATCCGCTCCCGCATGTGCGCCCACGCCGGAACCGCCCTGATCACGGCAGGGTGTTCCAGGGTCTGTTCAAGCTGAGGTACGTGTCGCCGCTCCACGACAGTTACTCCTTGGGTATGGCGGACAGCCAGGCAGGGGTTGGGTTTGCAGGACGCGGGCCCGAGTTCTCATTACGGCCCTCGGCCGGCGCCAGCTCCTCCGGCGGCAGCGTGGACTCTGCAGCGTCTAGCTCGGCCAATTGGCGCTGAAGGATCGAGCGCAACTGTGCCAGGTAGCTGCGGCGCATGTTGCCGAGCGACACCACCTCCTGCTCCAGCCGGCGAAGCTCCCCTTTCACACTGTCCAGTATCCTCTCACCCTCAGACTTCGCCTCACGCAGCACGAGTTCGCGCTCGCGGTCGGCCTGCTGCTGCACCTCCGACCGAAGCTGCTGCGCAGACACCAGCGCGTCGTTGAGAGCCTTGTCTCGCTCCCGGAACGATTTCAGCTGCTCGGCAAAGGTGCGAGCCTTGGACTCAAGCTCCTGATTCAGCCGCGTGAGGCGCTCGAGCTCGTCGGCAACCTGTTCCCGGAACTGGTCCACACGCGCCTTGTCGTAACCGCGCAGTGCAGTGCCGAAGTCGTAGCGCCGCACATCCAGCGGCGTAAGATGGAATGCGCCGTCCATGTCAGCTCCTCGCTCCGAACAGGATGGTTCCGAGGCGCACCATCGTGGCGCCTTCCTCCACCGCGATCTCGTAATCTCCAGACATTCCCATGGACAACTCCTCCGCCGGGTGTCCCTCGCTCAGTAGAACATCCCGGGCCTCGCGTGCACCTGAAAATACCTCGCGCAGGGTACGCTCCGGTGCTTCGTAAGGCGCCATGGTCATCACACCACACACCTTCAGCCCCTTCATCGAACGAAGTCCCCTGGCGGCACCGGCAACCGCTTCGGGCAGGAATCCGCCCTTGGTGTCTTCCCCGCTCACGTTCACCTGCAGCAGCACGTTTACGCACGTGCCGCGCGATACGGCCCATGAGTCGATTGACTCGGCGATTCTGGTGGAGTCGAGGGAGTGTACCATGTGGAACGGTTCCAGGAACTTCACCTTGTTACGCTGAAGGTGTCCCAAAAGGTGCCAGCGAGCGGCCGGAGTCGCGTGTTCCTCAATCTTGCCGAGAGCCTCCTGAATCCGGTTCTCGCCCACGTCCTGAATACCAGCGTCCAGTGCGGCCCTGACCGCCTCAACGGAGTGGGTTTTCGTCACTGCAACGATTCGTACACGCTGCCCGTGCCCACCCCTGTCCGCGGCCTCCCGAATCCGCTCATTCACGACGGCCACACGATCGTGCAAGTCCGAAAAGGGCATAGCATTGAAGATTACCGGACCACACAGTTTCGAGCAAGTAAATCTGTGTCCCGCGACGGTGCCCACATACCACTGCGCAAGGCGGCGCACAGAAGCCTCGCACGAACTGCGTCGGGCGCCGGATCCACCTTCGGGGTGGGTTGTGCTTCACTTTCGAGGCGAGATCCTGCCTGCCGCCGCAACCTCGCAAGAACTGCCATGCTGTCCCGTTCGGTTAGGCCGGGCAGGTGAGGTCCGGAATCGAGGACCCGAACCACACCCCTCCAATGCCACCCCTGTGGGCCTCGGGCGTTTGTGGCACCCGCCGTCGTGCGACTGGTGCCCGCACCCGCCGGAGGCGAAAGCTGATGCATTGAGTAATCCCGCGGCACTGCAAGCAGAGGCAGTACCGGCGAGGCCGCCACGGGCCGATCCATGTCCACGGCACTCTCGATAACGGAAGCGATGCGCTCCGCGGGGAAGCTTCCGCGCGCGTCCAGGCCGGCACGACTGGCGAGCTCCGCCCTGAACCAGTCGGCCGGCAGCATGGCGACCGGCACCACGTACACGTCCGGGCGCACGCGCTCCGCCATCTGCAGATACCAGAGCGGGTAGGTGTCATTATCGCCGGCGGTAAGCAGGATGGCATTTTCCGGCGCTGACAGGAGCATCAGCTCAGCGGCGTCGCGTGCGAGTTGTGCATCCGGGCTAAGTCGTGCGCTGGTTGCCCCGAAATTGAGCATCACCGGGGCAAGAGGCAGCGCGATGGCGGCCAGGCCAAGCGATCTGCCGCGTGCTCGCCCGGACAGTGCAATCCCGCCCATCCCCGCCCACACGCCCCAGCCGGCAAATGCGGTCAGGAAGAAATAGTCCCGCTCGCGCGCCTCGCGCGGCGCCGCGTCCGGCAGAACACCGTGCCCGTAGCTGGGCCCCGCCTTGAGATTGAGCTGAGCGACTGCTCCAGGTCCACCGGCAAGCAGGAGCATGAGTACCGCGGCCCAGCCAACGCCGTCGCTCTTCCGGTGAGCACGCGCTCCGACGATTGCCAGCGCGGCGATGGCAAGCGTGACTGCCACTCGAGGTGCTGTCGGCACGGGCCCCCTGCCGAGTCCCATGGCCACCTGGAAGTCTGCGTACTGAATCAGGTTTCCCATCTGCAGCCAGGCCGGCGCCTGTCGCGGCCAGATGGGCGCAACGTGGTACTGACTGCGCTGCACAACCTGAAGCAGTGCCGGAAGCGTGGACGGCGCACCCTGGTTGAGCGGCGGATCGTGCCTGGCGCGCACCAGGAGCACCGTGAGTGCGCTGAGCGCAACAAGGCCAGCGCCGAGCGACAGCAATACGGCGGCGGCGGCGCGCCGGGTTCGACGACCGCTCGATGCCGCACCGCCGTTGCGAAATGACGCGGCTTCGCCCGATCTCCGTCCTTCTCCTCCACCTGCCCCACGATCGCCTGCGGCTTTGGTACTGCTCCGCGACATTTCCCAGCCTCCAGCCACCATCGCCAGCGTTCCGGCTGCCAGCAGCAACATGGATGGTGATGTAGCGCCTGCAGCAACTACCCCAGCACCCCCGATGAGCAGGGCCACGGGAACTCCCGAACGCTCGAGTCGTGAGGCCAGCACCATTGCCGCCGGAACAACCAGTAGGCTCGTGAGGTGGAGCGGCACGGCGAGCAGCGTGAGGTACACTGTTAGCGCCGCGCCATTCCTGCGGGATCGAAGATCCCGGGCTGCTCCCGTATATTCGGCCGACCATAGTATGCATACACCCAGGAGGAAGGCTGGCGCATACGCCTCCGCACTCGTGGCGCTGCTCCAGGCAGTGAAGAAGCAGCCGGCGCAGATCGCTGCCGCAATTCCCCACCTGGCGCGACCCATTCTGTGAGCGACGAGTGCTCCCAGCAGTGCAAATGCGGCCGCCGACGCAACCGCGGACAGCAGGTTCGTCGCCACCGCTGTTGAGAGCCATGGGAACAGCAGGCTCCAACTTCGCGCGATCGTCACATACAGCGGTGTACCCGGAGGATGGGGAATGCCGTACACCGCTGCCGCCGCCGAGAACTCCCCGGCGTCCCAGAGCGCCAGGTCGGGAGCGAGCGTAGCTGCGTAGAGCGCGAGAAGCGCGGCGCCCGAGACCAACCCCGCGCTCCAGGCAGGTGAGAGGGATCTTGCTCGGGCAATCACGCTGGTTGCCTATCCGTTGCCGCAGTTGAGCAACTGGCGCACGGCCGGCCTCACGAGCAGCTCACGCGGTCGCTTCGGTAAGTACGCGCGCTGCAGCGGCCTGAGGACGACGGAGAAGCGCATCGCGGAGCTCGGGGCCTGTGAGTCCGCGCGTGAGCTCACCCATGCGCGCGACCGATATGGTTGCCGTTTCCTCGGACACCACGATGACGAGTGCGTCCGTTTCTTCGGTGAGGCCCAACGCAGCCCGGTGCCGGGTGCCGAGCGAGCGATCCAGGTTCTCCTGCTGGGAGAGCGGCAGGATGCATCCTGCCCCGATGATGGTATCACCGCGGATGATCACTGCGCCATCGTGCAGCGGCGAATACGGTGTGAAGATGGTGGCCAGCAGGTCGGCATTCACCTTGGCCTGCATGACGGTGCCTGACGACGTGACGTAGTCCCCCAGTCCCGCCTCCCGCTCCATGGCCACGATCGCCCCGACGCCAGAGCGGCTCAGTCGCTCCACGGCAGCAACTATCTCGTCTACCACTTCGCCCTGGTCCAGCTTCCTGAAGAACCTGGTAACCCGTGACTGACCGAGGTGCGCCAGCGCGGCGCGAATCTCCGGCTGGAAAATGATCACCGCCGCGATTGCAGCTACCTGGAACGACCCGGTGAGCAGCGCAATGATCATGTCCAGCTTCGC
>DATGOL010000002.1:0-7761 GCA_035306065.1 Gemmatimonadales bacterium
CCACCGAGCATGATGCTTCCGCGAATGGACAGAGTCTGCGTGACTTCGAAATCAGCACCGATGTCGAAGTTGATGCGCATGTCGGTTTCATCTGCGCAGTCACTGCAGAAGAAGAGCGCCGCACGCGGGTGCACGTACGGAGTGATGGCCAGGTTGCCTTCCAGCGGGAATCGGCGTCCGATGGACACACCAACCGGCACGCGAATGATCGTGAGGCCGTCACCGAAGCTGCCGTACGCACCAGCGGTAAGCATCATGTCCAGCGGCATGTCTTCGTTCTGGCTGGCGTTGTTCAGCTGATAGCCGTAGCCGCCGCCAATCAGGAAGCGTGCGTCCGTGAAGTCAGGGTCCGCAATTCCGGCGTCAACCGAGAACTGGGAGCGAGGGCCGAGGCCTTCCTTCCACTGGAATACGAGGGAAGTGCCGCCCCAGTCTCCGTCTGCAATGATACCCTGATACTCACGGTCGACGATTGCGGGCGGCTGGAAAGCCGGGTATACCCACGCCTGCGCCGCCACGGACTCAGACGCCATGACGAGCGCTACACCGGCGAAAGCGGCCACCGGAAGGGCCTTGCGGACAGAACGGAATCGCATGCTGGTTTCCTCCAATCGAGTTATTTGCGTTTGCTGTGCTGCTCACTGCACCCACGGTACGGAGCCGGACAGCAGATCGGCTCTGTACGAACCGTCAGAATCTAAGCGAGGCACCCACTCCGAGCACGGTACCGCGTGTACCGGGATCATCGGAATCGGGGTCCTGACCGAACTCAAGGGCAAGTGACAGGCCCGCACGCGGGGTTAGCGCGAAGTCGCCACCTACTCCCAGGCGGATCACGAACCCACTCGCACTCACATTCGTGTCGGAGCCGGACAGCGTACCGCTAGCGTGGTTGTACACCAGGAACGGTGCCGCGTGAACTGCGTACGCGCGTCCGCCGGGCAATGCACCACGATAGCCTGCTGTAAGGCCGAGCGGTACTGCAAGGCTGGTAACACCATTCAGGTGGTAGCCGCCGCCGCCCGCGAAGGCCGCGATCCCGATGGTACTCGTGCTGTCGCCGGCCCCGGCAAACGGCAACGGGTAGGCCGCACGCAGGCCGAGTGCGAGTGCGCCGTCGTCCGGCAGGCGCAGGTAGCCCAATCCAGCCGTTGCCTTCCAGCCTGCAGACGCGGGAACCCAGCTGGCCGCAGCCACGTAGGCAGTGGCGTCTTCGGCCAGCCCCAGGTTAAAGCCGGCAGCTCGGCCCGGGTGAAAGAAACCGCTTTCGATTACCGGAAGTCCTGGAAACTGAGCGAGAGCGGCACTGGAGGAGCCGACGAGCAAAGCGATTCCCGCAACGGCAACAAAAGCGATGCGTCGAATCGGAAACGATGAATCAACGGATGCGAATGCGGCTGCAACGCCGTGTGCAACGTTCGATGTGATTGGGCTGCGCGCGTGGCGAGTGTTCCGAGGCATGATGATAGGTTGAGTGCATCACGCGGCATTGCCAGAATCGTGCACCGCCGGAATCGTAACGAAGTATGCGCGCGGGGAGTCTCGTCCGGATACCTCGCGAAGCCG
Organism: Gemmatimonadales bacterium; assembly: GCA_035306065.1. Taxonomy (GTDB): domain Bacteria; phylum Gemmatimonadota; class Gemmatimonadetes; order Gemmatimonadales; family Gemmatimonadaceae; genus JBBQHX01. Next base: position 1,567 of record DATGOL010000002.1, read on the forward strand.
GTGGCAGACCGGTCGGTCGCTGCAGGCAGCCGGGCGGAAGTACACCGTGGTCGAGCGTTGCGCCGGGGGCGGCAGCTAAGGCGCCTTTCGCGATATGACGTCGAGCACAACGCGCGCATCCGACATGCTATAGCGACTCTGGGCCTGGGATGCAGACAGCCTGCGCACGGATTCCACGGATGTGGTGCTGATCGACCTCATGACATCCGCTTCGCCGAGTGCCTGCCCATCGAGATAGACCATCGGTCCTACGGCTGCGGCGCCCATGCGACTGTTCGCCTGTGTGCGGAGCCAGGCCGGCCGCTGAGTGCGAACCACATCATAGAGGTTGGAAGCGGGGCTTTCTTCGAGCTGCTCGCGCGTAAGGCGTTCACGGTCGTAGCCGGCGCCCGATCCGCCGCCTCCCGTGCTCGCGCAGGCCATAAGCGCTACGAGCAATGCTGCGCCTGCGAAGATTCTGCCAATCACGGCGTGTCTCCTTGTAGAGATTGAAGTGCGTGAGGGCAGGCCCCGAGAAGGACCTGCCCCCACTTGTACAAGCTGGCAAACCGGCTACCAGGTTACCGTGGCGGTGCAGGAATCCGGTCTACGAACCAGACAATTCCCGGCTCGAGGAACGCAGGATCCTGGGGCGCCAGGCTGCCCACTACGGCCGGTCCGAAGACGAAAGCGGAGAGCCCGCTTCCCTCGGCGGAGTATCCCGCGCGTGCACCGATGAGGCCATCCTCGGGTGCGCCGATGGGAGCATCGGCCACACGAGGTGAGCCGGCATCACCGACGACGTCGAAGCTTGCGCTCACCAGCCCCGTAGGCCTGGCAACGTATTCCGTGGTGCCCAGCGCTCCTACCGAAACTGCGGCGGAGGCGCCGCCGCCATCCACCCACGAAACGTCAGCTGGCGTATCGGAAGCGTTGACGGCGCGAACGTGGATCTGTCCCGCAGTCTCTGACGGCACAGGGTCCGGAATTACTTCAATTCTCGCCGTTCCGCCGGCCACGCTTCCCGTAAGCAGCAGGGTTACGTTCTGGCCCGCAGTGATGTTCACGGTCTGATCGATGAGCAGCTCCATGTCTTCAAGCACGTTGGTGGCAGTCCAGACTTTCACCGGACGTGCCCCGGCCTGGGTAGGCAGGGTGATACCAGACTGTCTGAAATTCAGGCCAAGCGCATACGCCGACCATTGGGCCTGGTCTACCATTCGAGCGTCGACCGGCCCTGCATCTACGAGCGCATTGATGAAGCGTACACCAGCAAGGTCCGGGCGGCTGTTTACAGTCGCACTATCGTCAACGCCACAGCTGGCAAGCAGCAGCAGCGCGGACAGCGGAATTATGATACGTGAAAGACGCATGATTATTAGGGCTCCAGTGGTGCCGTGAAGTTGAGAATCCTTACCGTCGGCGAACTTGGCAGCCGTGGTATGCACTGCTATTGATCTCCCGCCGGCGGTCGGTCAATGGGGGTTGTGGGAGGATCACTTCCTCCCAACAGGTCGACAGTTACTATCGCGGCCGCAAGCAGCGCGGCTGAACCGATTCCGGCCAGCCACGAACGCCTGCGATCCAGGCGCTTCTCGTTGCTCCGAAGCACATAGTCTTCTTGCACCGAGAGGCGCTCACCTGCCCACCGCTGAAAGGTTCCGTTAAAGAACTCCACCAGGTGGATTCGCATGTCATACACACCGGCGTTGGCAGACTCGACCGAACCGGTAATACTCTTTACTGCCGGTCCGATGCTGTCGGCGAGCGCCGCACGACCGCGGTCGTTAAGCTCGAGCTTTACCTCCATACCGGCATCCGGCGACGAACTGATCGGCATGTACGAGTAGCAGGCGCTACCTAACGTTGCCATCGCAGCCATTGCCAGCGTACGGACAGTGCGGCTTGCCCTCCCGAGTTGCCCGCCTCGTGCAGCCTTACGACGCGAATCCTTCATCCCCGGCCTTCCGGCCGGGGATGAAGGTCCACTTCGAGGGGTCGAGAGAAGTTGCTGCACGTCGGTATCAGTAGGAGTAGGTGCCAGCTGCGGAATTCCACTCAGCCTTTGAGTTGTAGAACTCTGCGCGACGAGCATCCATCTCCTGATAAGGCACCGGGAACATCGTGGACGTGCCGACAACCAGGTCGCCCCAGCCACGATGATCCATGAACCACTGGCCATAGCCCGTGAACATGGTTTCGATTCTCTTCTCGTACTTCATTGCTTCCCAGAGCGTACCGCACTCCACCACTCGGTTGCCACCTGTAGGCGTCTGCGGTACGCAGGAGAAGGCGCCACCACCAGGATGGTTCGGCGCACGCGTCTCACGAGTCGAACCCGCGGCGAATGGCGGCAGGCCGTGATCCGTGCGTGAATCGTTGATCAGAGTAACCGCGACGGTCGGGCTGCCGGGGTTGAGACGCATGTCGGCTTCCGCGCGCAGCATTGAAATCTCGGTAGCCGACATCAACACCCACGGACCGTTGGAGTTTCCGCCACGATAGCCCGAGAACCGCATGAAGTCATACGGCGACTGTCCCCACACCTGACCTTCCGTATCCGCGTCCGTGCGGTTGCGGAAATAGACATCAGTCAGCCCCTGCGCAACGATAGCGGGCGAGTTGGCCCGCTGCTCCGCCCTCGTGTCACCGGCGGGGAAACGGTCATCCGGCGTGTGAATCATGAAGAAAGCACCCGGGTCTCCGCCCGCGAGGCGGGGTGCAGCACTCAGATCTCCAATGGGCGGGAGGATCCACTTCCTGAAATTGCCACTGGTGTCCGCCATACCGATGTACATCGGCGGAACCATGGACCAGGTGGAGTTCACCAGCGCCTGGCTGAGCCATGGCATCGTCCATCCAGCCGTACTGGAAAGTGCCAGCACTACGTCATCCTGGATTCCGGCGGCCGCGTCTGCTGCCACCTGCGTCCAGTTAACCGCATCCCGCTCTGCCGGTGTGCGAGCAACTCCGGCGCGGAAACGTGCCTTGAAAGAGTTCGCAAGCTGGATGAACTCTGCCTGGTTCATCGCATCGCCGCCCTCCGTCCTGAACCAGTCGTTCGGGATGGAAATCGACCCGCCTTCAGGAGCATTGGCCGTTGAAATGGCCAGGTCCAGATTCGCGAGTGCCGCGTCCATTACCTCGTTGTAGGGAACGAGCGGCGGGGTGGAATCGGTAGGCATTCCGGGTGAAGGCACAGCAGCCTGATCGTAAACGAGTGCAACCTTGCCCAGCGCCACACCAAGCGTAAAGTGGCCCCATGCCCTGGCACGCTTGTCTGCAGATGCCGAACCAAGGCTGCTGCCGTTCGCAATCAGGTTGTCGAGCGCGGTAATTCCGTTCGCAATGTTGCGAGCGTTGCGCTGAAGAAGTGAAAAGTCACGCGTATTCTCAGAAGCCGTCTGATTTCCGCGCGTGTTGTCAATGACGGACCGCGGAACGCCGCTTCGCAGCGCCATACCGAAGTTTGCCACCGTTGCATAGCTCTCTCCCGACATCACCTGAAGTGCCGAGAAGAGGGCAGTGGTGGAACCGTGGGTAGCGCTGTGCACCTGCTGATACGAGGAACGGAACAGTCCCTCGATGCCGTCAGGCGTGGACAGCACGCGATCCACGTCAGGGTTGTTCGTGTTCTGGACATTAAGCGGATCGCTGCACGCAGACGCAGCAACCACTCCCAGAATGGCGAACGGTAGGAATCTCAGTCGCATCAATAATCCTCGACGGTTGAAAGTGTCGGGACCACCGGCCAGCCAGCGGCCCCGACCACATTACCTGTAGATGCCGTGATCAGAAGGAAGTAGACAACTGGAACGTGAACGTACGGAGGTTCGGGAAGGTGAAGTAGTCGATTCCGTTAAGCGCAGCAGAACCGAGCTGTCCACCACCACGTCCCACCTCCGGATCGTATCCACGGTAATCCGTGAACGTGTACAGATTCCGGCCGACAACACCAACCGTCCAGTTACCCGAACCCATGAGCGGGCCGATGTTGTAGCTCACAGCCATCTCGCGGAACCTCACGAACGAAGCATCCTCAACCGAGTCATCGGTAGGACCAAGCACGTCATACAGTCCGCCGATTCCGGACGGGTGACCACCCGTTCCGGGTCCGACACGCCAGTAGTAGCCAAGCGGCTTGATGGTCTCGACGCTCTTGCCACCCTGGTCCGTGTTACCCGACATGAAGTCGCCCTGCGCCCAGTGGAAGCCCTCGTTCCAGACGTCACGACCGAACACGCCGTCGAGCAGTCCGTATACCGAGAACTTGTTCCAGGTGAGGTTGGAAGACAGGCCAACGTGATAGTCAGGGGACGAGTTGCCGATGGGGCTCACGAGCGGTGCGTTACCGTCGTCACGCCTTACGATCGGCAGACCCCAGTTGATGCGGTGTCCCCAGGGGGCATCCACATCGGCCAGCTGGGCCTGATAGAAGTTGTGCGTATAGCCCTGCGTTACAGGCATTCCACCGGTCCAGACGATGAATCCTTCATCGTTCATCTGGAAGTCGGAAGTCGGTGTTCCGCAGCTCGCACCAAATGCGCCGGGCAGCTGGTTGCACGTACGGACGAACGAACGTCCGTAGATGGTTCCGAGCCGCTCGCCTTCCTGAACGAAGTACATGGACTCCGCACCCTGTGGACCACCCGCCATCGTGTAGGGCGGCACATCGAGCTTCGTGATCACGGCACGGTTACGGTCGTAGATCAGTCGAGTGCTCCACTGCAGGTTGTCGCGCTGAATGAGCGGAACCTCGAGCGTGGCTTCCCACGTCTTGTTCTCGAGCGTGCCGGCATTCTGCCACTGACTTGCGAAGCCTGACGAAGCAGGCGCCGGCACCTGGAGAATCTGATCTTCCGAAGTGGACTGCGCGTAAGTGACACCGAGTCCGATGCGTCCGAACAGCTCTGCATCGAAGCCGACTTCCGTCTCCGTCATGAGTTCGGGCTTGAGGAGCGCATTACCCAGCGTGTTCGGGTTCAGCGCACCACCCGTTCCGATCGTGTAGGTCTCGTACTGAGCCGAATAGCTCGGCAGGATTCCTGCCTGCCCCCATGCGCCGCGAACCTTGAACATGCTCAGCACGTCCTGAGACGGCCACCACGGCTCACGTGAGGCAATCCAGGTGACTGCGGCGCGGGGATACGTTGCCCAACGCTCTTCCGAACCGAACAGCGACGAGCCCTCGTGACGAACGGACGTCATGAGGATGTAGCGCTCGAGGTAGTCGAAGTCTGCAGTGGCGCGGAAGGACTGAGCGCGCCGCGAGGCGCTGCTCGATCCCGAGTTGCGGTTGTCGATGGTCGCGCCGAGCGTACGGAGACCCGGCACCGCCAGGTTGGAACCGCTTCCCGACAGACTGCTGTTGTCGGACTGAGCGTAGGCGTATCCGAAGCTGAACGTCGTAGCGAGGTCCTGGAACAGCTGCGGACGCAGGAACGTATTGAGGCTGGTGTTGAACGAGCGATCGTCCCACGAGCCTTCACTCCGACTGCCCGACGCGGTTGCGGGGCTGGCAGACACACTGCGGAATCCGCGATCGGCCTGGTAGAACTGGTTGCCTGACGCGCGATCATACGCGAGGTCACCGCTGATCTCCAGCCAGTCGAATGGCGTGTACTGGGCACGACCGCTGCCGAGGAAGCGAGTGCTCTTCGCACCGTGATCCTCGTTCTCGAAGTAGTAGAGCGGGTTGAAGTTCTGCGAGCCCTGGTTGAGCGGGTTGGACCGGATGTACAGGCGGCCCTGTGCGTCGCGCGTTCCCTGCTGCACGAACGCGGGCTGACGGGACAGGCGGAAGAACGCCGCGCCACCGTCCTGCTCGAATCCACCCTCTTCCACCTGGCTGTAGAAGGTGTTGAACTGAAGCGTGATCTGCTCACCGATGATCTGGTCGAGATTGAGTCGTGCAGAGGAACGCTCCATTCCGCCCAGGTACTGGAAGCCACCTTCCTGGTTGGTGTGGTTCACGCTGGCAAAGAAGCCGGTGTTGCCAACCTTGCCGCGCATGTCTCCGTTCAGCGTAACGAACGGTGAGGACGTGGTGGCCTGACCAACCTGGTCGTACTCGGTGGGCCAGGTGTTGGCGGAGAACAGACCGGCCAGTTCGCGATTGCTTCGCACCGACGAGACGCCCGCGTCATAGAGGAACGGCTGCGGGTCGAGCGCGTGAGGCGTGGATACATCGTTGATGCGGCGACGCTCCGCATCCAT
>DATGOL010000003.1:0-2726 GCA_035306065.1 Gemmatimonadales bacterium
AGCCGCGGAGAAGGCCAAGATGGAGCTGTCCAGCACCATGTCCACCGACGTAAACCTGCCGTTCATCACCGCAGACCAGTCGGGTCCAAAGCACCTGAACTACCAGCTCACGCGCGCCAAGTTCGAGCAGCTGGTAGACGACCTCGTGCAGCGCACCATCCCACCCATGGAGAAGGCGCTGGCGGACGCAGGGCTCAAGCAGTCTGACATCGATGAGGTGATCCTCGTTGGCGGCTCCACGCGCATTCCGAAGATCCAGGAAGTTGTGAAGAAGTTCTTCGGCAAGGAGCCCAACAAGGGCGTGAACCCTGACGAGGTGGTTGCGATCGGTGCAGCCATTCAGGGCGCCGTGCTCACCGGTGAGCAGAAGGACGTTCTGCTACTCGACGTCACTCCGCTCTCGCTCGGCATCGAGACGCTCGGCGGCGTGATGACCACGCTCATCCCGCGCAACACGACCATCCCCACGCGCAAGACGGAAACCTTCAGCACCGCAGACGACAACCAGACCACGGTTGAGATCCACGTGCTGCAGGGTGAGCGCGAGCTGGCCACGTACAACAAGACGATCGGCAAGTTCCAGCTCACCGGCATTCCGCCCGCACCGCGTGGTGTGCCGCAGGTGGAGGTAACGTTCGACATCGACGCGAACGGCATCCTGCACGTGACGGCGCGCGACAAGGCCACCGGCAAGGAGCAGAAGATCCGCATCGAGGCTTCCAGCGGCCTGTCCGACGCCGAGATCGACCGCATGGTGAAGGATGCCGAGTCGAACGCGTCGGAAGACAAGACCCGTCGTGAGGCCATCGACCTGCGCAACCGCCTGGACAGCATGGCGTACGAGGTGGAGAAGAACTCTGCCGAGTGGAGCGACAAGCTGCCTGCGGAACTGAAAACGCGGCTGGACAGCGCGGTGGAGCGTGCCCGCACGGCGCTTCGCGGCGATGACAACGACGAGTTGCGCAACGCTCAGGAGGAGCTGTCCAAGGTTTACAGCGAAGCTGGTCAGGCGCTGTACGCCCAGGGAACGTCCACGGGAGACGACGCCACCCAGCAGCAGGGCGCGCAGGCTACCGCCGACGCAGCCCAGGAGGACGTTGTGGAGGCGGACTACGAGATCGTGGACGAGAACAAGTAGTCCGGCCAGTGGCCATACAGCCGCAGGAGACACTGGGTCTCCTGCGGCTGTATGGCCTGCTGAGTATCTTCCGGAAACCTGAACGGCCTCACCGGGGTAAGTCTGGTGAACCCTCATCCATGTCGGAAGAATGGCATTACTCAAGCGTGCACGAACACTCGGCCTGATAGCGGCTGCGTTTGCCGGCGGGCTCATCTTCGCAGTGGCATGGGACCTCACGCCCTTTGGATACGCGCAGCAGCAGGCGGCACCGCCGAGCGCACGTGAAGTCTCAACTCTGGAGGCAACCGGTGCCGGCTTTACCTCCATAGCGGAACATGTAACGCCAGCAGTGGTGGCCATCCAGGTGCAGCGTGAGGCGCGCGCACGGGGGCGGCAGCCGCTTCGCATGGAAGACCTGTTTCGGGGTTTCACGCCTGAACCCGTGGAATCGAGCGGTTCGGGGTTCATCGTGACCAACGATGGATACGTGCTCACGAACAACCACGTAATCGAGGGCGCATCCCGCATTCGCATCACGCTCAATGACGGACGCGTGTTCGACGCGAAGGTTATCGGGCGCGATCCGGACACCGACGTCGCCGTCGTCAAGCTTGAAGGGAAAGACTTTCCCACCGTCACGTTCGGCGATGACGAGAAGCTCCGGATCGGCGAGTGGGTAGTGGCGATCGGCAATCCGCTCGGTCTCAACTTCACGGTTACCGCCGGAATAGTGAGTGCCAAGGGACGCGGCCGATCAGGGGAGCTCGACCTTCCCGGCCGCGGCGACTACTCGATCACGGACCTCATCCAGACGGACGCGGCGATAAACCCCGGCAACTCGGGCGGCCCGCTGGTGAACATCCGTGGCGAGGTGATCGGCATCAACAACGCTATCGCGACGCGTACGGGTTCGTTTGCGGGCTATGGTTTCGCGGTTCCGATAACACTCGCTCGTCAGGTGCTCGACGACTTCCTGCGATACGGGCGTATTCGGCGTGCGGTGCTGGGAGTGCAGATCTCCGAAGTGTATCCGGCGGACGCGGGCGCTGCGGGCCTCGATCGAATTGGTGGCGCCAAGGTTGACCAGTTCAGCGACAGCGACAGCCCTGCGCGTGAGGCGGGAATCCAGATCGGTGACATCATAACCGAGATCGACGGTCAGGAGGTTGATCGCGTGAGCACGCTGCAGCGGGTTATCCGGTCAAAGACGCCTGGAGAAACCGTGGCGGTTACCGTGTCCCGCTTCGGGGAGGAGCACACCATGCGTGTGAAACTGGATGAAGCGCCAACCCCCAACAGCACTGTTGCCGAGCAGCCGAGAAATAATCGTGAGGGGTCGGGAACGAGTGCGGGCAAGCTGGGAATCAGCGTGGAGCCCCTTACTGTGGAGGTTGCGCGTGCCCTGCAGCTGAATGGAGAGGCACGGGGAGTGCGCGTTACCGAGGTGGTTCCCGGAGGCCCTGCCGATTCGGATGGTGGCCTGGTGGCGGGGAGCGATGTGATAATCGAGATCCTGAATCCCGGCCCGCGTCGCCCGGTGAATACTGTGGAAGACCTTCAGCAGGCGTTGTCGGGGCTGAGGTCGGGTGATTACCTGTCGCTGGTG
>DATGOL010000004.1:0-11126 GCA_035306065.1 Gemmatimonadales bacterium
GCTTACGATATCGGCATCCGCGCTACCAGTGCTGGCCGCACTGAGCGAACTGCTCCATGGAATAACCGGCGCAACAGCCACTTCCTGCAGACCCTGCGTAATCCAGTCGGCAGCCATGCGGCCCCATGAATCGAGCGACGCGTCGCCGGTCTGGTTGCTAAGCGGTGCAACGGCGAGCGGAGCCGCAATTCCCTCGGCCAGAACCGGTGCAGACGGCGCAACCTGAAGCGCCTGCTTCACGAATGGTACCCCTGCGAGCAGAGCTGCCATGGCCGCAAACAGCAGTATCCAATGTGGCTTCCGGATGCTGCGTTCAGCGGTGCGGGAGTCAACAGGCGTGCTGAGCTGGCGCAGCGCGTTGAGCACCGAGTGCATGTTTTGCGGCCTGTCATCAGGATCCTCGGCCAGGCACTGCCTCACGATCGCCGCGATTGCAGCAGGAAGGTTGGACGCCACAGGCCGATCGCCGGGCAGTGCCACACTTGGCAGCCGCCCCGTGAACAGTTCGAAGGCAAGCAGCCCCCACGCATAGATGTCTGCGCGGTGGTCGATATCCGGATCACCGTGCCGCTGCTCCGGTGCCATATAGGCTGGGGTGCCAACGGTCACGCCGTCTCTCGTGAGGCCGCCACTTCCGCGCCCCGTGCTGAGCAGCTTGGCTACTCCGAAGTCCAGCAGGAATGCATGCTCCCCGGCGCACAGGATATTCTCCGGCTTGAGGTCGCGGTGCATCACGCCCGTATCGTGCGCGTAGGCAAGACCTTCGGCTATGTCACTGAGCAGCGTGATTGATTCGGAGAACGGGAGTATGCCACGCTCAACCATGCGGTCGCGAAGTGTTTCGCCCTTCACGTACGGCATCACGTAGTAAAGCAGCCCCGCTTCCGCACCCGAATCCAGCAGCGGTACGATGTGCGGGTGGGAAAGGCTCGCTGCAATTCGCACTTCGCGCTCGAAGCGATCCAGCCCGTAGAATGCGGCGAGCGCCGGCTCCAGAACCTTCAGTACGACGCGACGGTCATGCTTCTGCTCGTGCGCAAGGAACACCGTGGACATGCCACCGCGGCCCAGCTCGCGTTCCAGTACGTAGCGGTCGGAGATGGCGGCCGCGAACGCGGCGCACACCGGGTTCTCGAAGTCCAGGCTGCCCGCGAGGGACGGAATCGCGTTCAGGAGATCCAGAGGCGAGTGACGATCGAGTATGCCGGCCGTACCCTCGTGCGCAGCGAGCATGGCGTCGATCTCGGTGCGAAGTTGCCGGTCGCTGCCGCATTCGCTCTGGAGCCATTCCTCGCGCTGTCCGGGCGGGAGAGCAAGTGCTCCGTCGAAGAGCGCGTCCAGTTTCGCCCACCGGTCGCCGCCTGGCGAGGTCCCGGCAGCTCCTTCCGGAAGCTGAAATGTGTTCCCCTCTTCGATCCTCAACATCGATTGCCCGATGCACCGGTTTATCAGGTGCCTGAGAACGACACCTGTCGCTTTCCGGCGCCCTGTTTTCGGCCGCCCGCACTGGTCACGCGGCCCCGTATATCTCCTTGTGAAGCCATGCCCTGGCTTTCACCCAGTCCCTCTGCACCGTTCGCTCGGTAACGCCGAGTACGTGTGCGATATCCCGTTCGCCCAAGCCCGCGAAGAACCGATACTCCACCACCGCTCTCAGCCGCGGTGCGAACTCTTCCAGCCTGGCGAGTGCATCATCCAGGGCGAGCAGCTCGTCAGGTGGCAGTGCGTCCGCAGGATCTGGTACGCCGGATGCATCGTTAAGCGACCTGACCGCCACGCCCCCGCCGCGCTTGGCAGCACCACGCCGCCTGGCGTGATCCACCAGCACCTGGCGCATCGCTCGCGCCGCCACTGCGAGAAAGTGCGCCTGGTCCTGCCAGCTCACATTCGCCGCTCCAACGAGCCGCAGGTACGCCTCGTGTACGAGTTCGGTACGCTCCAGCGAATGACCTGCCCGCTCCCTGGCTAGTGCACGGCCTGCCACCCCCCGCAAGGCATCGTACACCAGCGGGTAGAGCTCCGTTGCCGCGCGCTCATCACCGTTGCCAAGCCGATGCAGCAATTGCGTGACCTCACCCGGGCGTACCCCTCCGTCACCCCCGTACCCCGCCTCACGCGTGGTCATTGATGCACCAGGCTCGTACTCAGCATCCGCATTCCCTGCCTCACCGGTTGAAGGCCTGGCAGTCAGCGGACCATAGTCACCATCCACGTAACCTCCCGACCGTCTGTCTGGAGCGCCATCGCTTCTGGCGCAGCGCTCCATAATACGACAGCACGGCTCATTCGTCATCACCCAATCGTGCTACCCTACGCAGCTTGATACATACGAGTGTCAACCAGGCTCAACAGTCAGCCCCTGTCCTTTCAGTCTCGTAGCCCTTCGGTTCGATGACTCTCTCAGGTTGACACCTGCATCGGACGCCACAGTCATGCCTGCCGAACGGCACTCAGCCACCACCTGACTTCCTCGCCCTCTCGAGACCGCGCTCCCCCCGCACGTTCCGGGGAAACCGTCTCAGGTCCTCCTCATACGCCGCGATCGCTTCACTCTGTTGCCCTGCTTCCAGCAGAGCGTCTCCGAGCATGGACCGCACCGGCTGATGCCAGTATGGAGGCTCCATGTACGTCATTCCGTCCTCCACGGCCACAGCCTGCTTCAGCTCGTCTATTGCAAGCGCCAGGTTACCGCCTGCCTTGGCCAGATCTGCCTGCAGTATGTGTGCGCCGATACTCAGTGCACTTCGCATTGGCTCCGCAGAAGTTTCAGCGAGCGCAGCCGTCAGGCTGTCCAGCTCCTGTTGTGCCGCACTCCGGTTCCCCTTTGCAGCCAGTGCCCTGCCTCGTGCATAGCGTGCCAGCCCTCGCGCAATCACCTGCCCTTCTGCCGGCATGGGCTCGGCCAGCACATCGTCCCACCGCTCGAAGGTGCTCAGCACCAGGTGCGCGTAAGGCGTCAGAAACTGAAGTTCCGGTACCTGTGCCGCCACGTCAGCGGCAACACGTGACCCCGTAAGGCGTGCTGCCTCAACGGCCTGCGCCTCACGACCGATCATGGTTGCCGCGAACGCCAGGAAGTGATAGTTGTGCGGATAGTACGCTATGGGATAGAGGCCCTGGTTGCCGAACTCACTGAGGTACTGCTCATCCGCGTGCACTGCATGCTCGTTCGCCGCGATAGCGTCCTCCCAGCGTCCGACGCGAATGTAGATGTGTGCCGGCATGTGTACGATATGACCAGCGCCCGGCATCAGTGCCGCAAGTCGTTCGGCACATTCCACTGCCCGGTTCGCGTGGTATGCCTCCACAGCATGGATGTAGAAGTGGCAGGCACCCGGGTTGTTCGGCTGCAGCTTCATCGCCCCTTCCAGAAGCGCGAGGAACTCGGTGGTTCCCGGCTCGGGGTCGTTCGGTGCCTTCCAGTAGCTCCATGGGCGAAGGTTCATCATCGCTTCGGCGGCAAGTGCTGCGGCATCTGCGTCTTCCGGAAACTCCGCGGCCACCTCGCGCATTGCCGTGGCATACGCACTGTCACGTGCCTCACGCGAGGCACCCGGCACAGAGCCCGCTACAGGCACGCCGTACCTGAGCGCCATGGCACGGATGTACCCCTTCTCTCGCGCGGTTGCAGAAGACGACAGCGACAGCGCCCTCATCGCGGCCTCACGAGCCGGCTCCTCCAGCTCCGGAGCCATCGGCAGGTTGATGTTCGGGCCCAGCACGTACGCCACTCCCCAGTTACACATGGCGCACGACGAGTCCAGCTTCACCGCCGCCGCAAAGGACCTCCCCGCTTCCTCGTGATTGAACGCGTACGCAAGGCGCAGCCCCTGATCGAAGAACTGCTGAGCCATTGGCACCTTCGTGGACACCTTCATCGAGTGTGTGCCAAGCCCTTCCATCAGTTGTGTGGTATTGCCCTGTTCGGGTGCGGCTACGTGCTGCTCGTGTTGAGCAACCAGCGCGACCGGCACCAGTATTGGCATGATTCCAGCCAGTATCAGGCCTCGTGTGGTAAGCATGTTTCCGCGTTCCTCGCTGAATGTTTCCCGGATTTTTCCTTAACTGCAGATGGTTTACAGAACGGTGTGCGCGGTTAGCGGGTCGCAGCCGACACCCGTCGTCTTTGCGTCGGCACCATCTGCAAATCAGCGAAACCGGCACGTACCCGCACCCGTATTGCTGGCATGACTACCGACAGTGACCCAGGCCTCGATCCGCGCCTTCGCCGATTCCTTTCGGCGGTCGAGGCGCTCGACGCCGATCAGTGGGGGCGGATCGAGGCGGCCTCCGCGCGGCTCTCCTCGAAGGACGTCCTCGGCTTGCTCGACCGCAGCGCCTATCTCGGCCAGGCATTCTCGGGACTTTCCGGTATCGGCGAGCTGCTGACCGTTCCAGCAGCCGCCGCGCTCCAGGTTGGCGGATGGGCACTCGGTAGCCTGGCGGACGGAATTCGGATCGTTACGGGCCGTTCGCGTCCGGCCCCGAGCGCTTCGGCCTTTGCCGATGAGCTGGCCAGGATCAGGTTGTGGCGTGGCGGCAGGGCCGAACCCGGCCGCCGCCACGAGGATGTCATGGACGCCCTGGAGCGCTCGTGCCGGAGTGCGCTGGACTCGCTGGGTTCGGCCGATGCACGGCGTGCTGCAGACCCGTCCTTCCTGATACTGATCGGTGCCGCGCTCGCGGTTGCGTACGAGCATCGACTCGGACCGGAGCGTGCCGCACGACTGTACGAGCCGGTGGACTCGGTGATCCCGTGGACATCGCTCGATGACCCGGAGGCACCTGAAGCGCGAGAGGCGTCAGATGCGCCGTCGCCACCTGGAGCATCGGGGGCATCCGGGGCTTCCGGAACGCCGGGGGCTTCGAGGGATTCCTGGACGTCGGGCGGCTCGGGGACTTCAGGCGTTTCCGGAACGTCGGAAGCTGATTCATCTGAACTGCCGGGAATCGCGGACGATCCGCCTTACTAGTGGTGTGTAAGCGATATTCGGAGAGCATCGCGAGAGCGAATACGTGCCATTATCCAGGGCGCACCGACGCTGGAATAGCCAGCGTTATTTCAACGAAGTGCGGAGGCGCTCTCGAGTGCTATCAGAATATCGCTCACGCTACACTGGAAACCAGTAACTGCCTCCCGTCTACTCACTCTTCACCGACGCCGGGCACTACGCACTGAAGGTTGAAAACGAGGGTCTCACGCGGAGGCGCGGAGGCCGCGGAGAACTGCACGGCAATTGGAGTTTCATGCGCCAGGTTTCTTTCCGCGGCCTCCGCGCCTCCGCGTGAGGCTTTTTAACCGGCTCCGCCTGCAGACAAAGCTCCGCTTCGCTCATCCGAGCCTCCACCAGGGCCGAGCGCCGAGCGCAGACGCTGGAATAGCAGCATAATTTCAAGAAGGCGCAGCGCTAGAGATCCGTGAGAAGGCACCCTCGATTGCAATCAGAATCTCACTTGCGCTCACCCGGGATTCTCTGCACAACTCAGGTTTGATGTGCGAGATTAGTTAGGCGCGCACAACGGACACTGACATCGAGACCAGAGATCAATGGCTGAGCAGCGGACATTCGCCGGAGCGAGCGGATCGTGGGGAGCTGGAGTGTATTGAGGTGCAGTACCGAGTGAACCGCAGAGGTAAGGCAGGCGAGCAGCGCTGATTGTCCACATTCTTCGGCTTAACGCGCACGCCTGGCCGTCAGGCGTCGTTGTGCAGAGATTCCCTGGTGCGCGCCCGCAATCCACCCGCAGGCTAATGCCAGCGGCCCGCCGAAGTGCCCTCGAGGGTCGCATTCCGTGATATGGCGAACGTCACTCGCCCCCAACTGCCCTGCATAACGATCGCCCGGTGACGGAATGCTCACCGGGCTTTCCCTTCGCATTGCGCTTCAGCGAGACTCGTTATGCGGCCTGCAGGACTGCGTCCAGCTGGCCAAGCGCAGACTCCATCCCTTCCATCATTCCCATCTCCAGCACCTTCTCCATTGCTTCGATGTTCGGGAACTTCGTCACGCACGTCATGCGCGAACCCGTTGGCGTCTCGTCGAATGTGAACAACATCTGCATCGAGGGCATCGACTCGTCAGGGTTGCCGCTGGCATCCGAAAAGCCATCCTCCACCTCGAATGAACGGCCCTGGTCAACCGAGAGAAAGCGCCACCATCCGCCGGCGGTCTCTCCGTCAGGCCCGGACATCACGTACTCCGAGCGCCCCCCGGGCTTCATGTCGTGCTTCGAGAACCTTGCGGGCCACGTTTCGGGGCCCCAGAACTTCTCCAGCTGCCGCGGATCCTCGTACGCCTTCCAGAGACGCTCAACAGGCACCGGGTACTCGCCCACGACCGTGACCGTAAGCTCTTCCGGGTTGGATGAAATCGACTTGATCGGCACGGCTCACTCCTTGTGTTCGGGTTCGGTGAGTACGGCATCCAGTTGACCGAAGCGGCTTCTCCACATCTCCTCGAGGCGGATCAGCAGCTCCCGCGCACGCGCTATCTGCTCCGGGTTTCCGCGTACGAACCGTTCTCGGCCCTGCGGACGCTTGATCACGAGTCCGGCTGCTTCCAGCACGCTGACATGCTTCTGGACCGCAGCAAAGGACATGTCATAGCGGGATGCGAGCGTCGAGATCGATTGCTCACCGGTAAGGACCCGTGCGACGATATCGCGTCGGGTACCGTCGGCGAGCGCGCGGAAGATGCGGTCCGTTTCGGCGTCGGTCAGTTCTGGATATGCAACCATGTGGTTGTATGTTATTCGACACTGAGGACGCGCGCAACCCTCGGATTCATGGCTGGTGGCGGGCTGCCGGAGCTACGCCCGAGCCCGCACGGTATACGACACGACCGACAGCCACAACCATCCGGCCACTACCGCCACCCAGATGCCGGCGATGCCTATGGACGGTGTCATACCGCCAAAGAAGCCAGCCAGCACTACCAGCCCGGACACCAGCGACAAACGCGACAGCGCCCTCATTCCCTTCCGTGCCAGGCTGCGGCTTGCGGCAAGGCAGCTGAGGCCGAGCATCGCGAAGCCGAGTGCGCCGACGGCGAAGTGAAGGAGTCCGGTTGTGGAGATACTGGCGGGAATGCCCTCCGGAGTGCCGGGGGGAAATCCGTCAACCGGGTCGGCTCGGAAGAAAGCGGCCAGGAACACGGCCAGTCCGTAAGCGCCGAGCAACCACCAGGCCAGGCGCGGTTTCGTTGCGAGGGCGCGGGAGAGACCCATGGCGGCCGCCACGACGAGTGCTCCGGTGACGGCGAAATTCGCGGTCTGGATCCACCCGCCGGATCCGTTCGCGAGAAGGCTGAGCGCGTGTCGCGAGAAGTCGAATCCCTCGCGCATCACGCCCTGGCCAATCCCGAGGGCGAGGTAGATGGGACCAGCAACAATCCCGCAGTTGAGGAGCTTCCGGGTCAGCTCCTGCTCTTCTGATGACGTTGCCGCCCTCGCACGCTTGCCGAGCGATGCGTCCGACCGAGTGACTGGCTCCATAGCTCGTCTCCGTTGCCCACGTTCTCACTTCACGCGATCAAACCTCAAGTCGTACACCCGCGACGCCTGTACGCTCAGCTGCACCACAGAGCCGTCTGCCGCACGAATGAACCTGATCCTCCCCAGCCTGCTCGTGAACTCCTCGTCTCCCGCAGCTGTCAGCGGAAAGTCATCCACCGGCGGCCGGCGCGCGATCAGCTGCCCGTTCTCCAGGCGCAACGTGAGCCTGGTGGCAGCATCCGGGCTGTAGTACTCCCCAACGAGTTCCTCGACACGCGCCGGCGGAAGGTTCTGTCGCTCGACTGACGACGCCCGGACCAGCGCCGGCCGACCGGCAGGCAAGCCGAGAAATGCTCGTGCCACTTCACCACCTGCATTGCCTGGCGACACATCTCCCGCGTTGCACAGCATAACGACCGTGACACCGCGCTCGGGATAGCGCGCAAGGTACGCACGATATCCGCCGGTCGAACCGGTGTGCGCCACACTGCGCAGGCCAGCCAGCGTGTCTACCTGCAGCCCCGCGGCATACGTTATCTGCGTGCCGTCGTTCAGCACACCACGCTCTTCCATGGTCTCACGGAACTTCGAGCCACCAAGCCCGCCGGTTGACCTCGCCTGATCCCACCGCATCAGGTCAGCCACGGTCGTGAGCAGCCCACCGTTGCCGTGAACGAACTCGTGCGGCTGATCCACAGTCCATCCACGCTCCACGTTGCCGCCATACGCCATTGCCCTGCGGGGCACGATACGACGCGGATCGTCCCGCCACTGCGTGTCCTTCATGCCTAACGGACGGAAAATGCGACGCTCGGTGAACGCGGCAAAGCGCTCACCGCTCACACGCTCGATGATTATCGCCAGCAGGTTGTAACCCGAGTTCGTATAGGAATACTCCCGCCCGGGCGGGTAGTTCAGCGCACGCTGGCGCGACACGATCTCGAGCGCATGATCGTTCGTATACGCACGCAGGCCACGCCCCTGCCCCGCAATGGACGCCACACTCCCCCAGTCACGCAGTCCACTCGTGTGGTTGAGCAGGTGCCTGATCGTTATGGTCTCTCCGTAGTCGGGAACCTCCGGCAGGTAGCGCCTGATGTCATCGTCCAGCGAGAGCTTGCCCTCCTCCGCGAGCAGCACGGTTGCGGCAGCCGCAAACTGCTTTGACACGGAGCCGGCCTCCAGCACCGACGTCACGGACAGCGGTACGTTGCGCTCGAGGTCTGCCATGCCATACGCCTTCGCAAACACCTGCTCGCCATTCCGGGCAGCACCCACAACGCAACCGGGCGTGGAATCCGAATTCCAGCGCGCAAGCAGTGCGTCCGTTCGTGCCACAGCCTCACGCGGAGCGGGCGAGACGGCAGCATCACCCCGCTCCGGTGAACGCGCCGGTACCTGCGCGATAACCGCGAGCGGAATCCCGGCTGCAAGGAACGCCGTCGTTATGCCGGCGATTATGGCACGCGCGCTGGACATCATGTCAGCCGTCCAGCTCCTGGATGGTCTTCACCGACGGGCCCCGCTCGCGCTGCAGCAGACGCGCCGCCTTCTCCGCATCACGCAACACGCGGAGCACGTTCTCACCCGCAATCTTGCGCAGGTCATCATCGCTCCAGCCGCGACGAGCGAGTTCCTGGAGCAGCACCGGATAGGTTGACACGTCTTCCAGCCCCGCCGGGGTGCTCTCGATTCCATCGTAGTCCGCGCCGATCCCCACATGGTCAATACCGGCCACCTGCTTCACATGCTCGATGTGCGCAACCACATCCTGAATGGTTGCCTCCGGCTGAGGATTCTGCGCACGCCAGCGATCGAGTGCCGCACGAGCGGCGGCCGTGTCTGCCCCGTACTGTGCCTGCAGTCGCGTGCGCTCACGCTGTGTACGGTCTGAATGGTCCGACACCGCCTTCGACACGAATCCAGGCACGATCGTAACCATCACCACGCCTCCGTTCGCCGGCATGCGTCGAAGGATGGAGTCGGGCACGTTGCGCGGATGATCCGTGATCGCGCGCGCAGACGAGTGCGAGAAGATCACCGGTGCAGTGGAGACGTTCAGCGCATCACTCATCGTGGATGGCGCCGTGTGCGAAAGATCCACCAGCATCCCGAGGCGGTTCATCTCGCGCACTACCTCTTTGCCGAACTCGCTGAGCCCGCCGTGCGTCGGAAGCCCCGTCGCGGCATCTGCCCAGTCTATCGTGGCGCTGTGCGTAAGCGTCATGTAGCGCACGCCCATGTCGTAGTACGCCCGAAGTGCACCGAGCGAGTTCTCGATCGCATGGCCACCTTCCATGCCGAGCATGGAGGCAATGCGTCCGCGCCCGAAAGCACCTTCCATGTCGCTGGCGGTGAGTGCGAGCTCGAACACATCCGGGTAGTCCCGGATTACCTGGTGGGCAATGTCAATCTGCTCGAGCTGCATTCTTGCAGCACCTTCCTGCACCGAGCTGGACGGGATGTACACGCTCCAGAACTGGCCGCCCACCATTCCCTCGCGCAGTCGGGCGATGTCCGTGTGACCGGGGGTTGTGCCGGTGAGGTCGTAAGCACGCACGTCGCTCCGCGCTTCCTGGCGTATGGCCCACGGAAGGTCGTTGTGTCCGTCAATCAGCGGAGTTTCGGAGAGCAGGCGCTTTACGCGTTCCGCCTCGCTGCCACCCTGCGCCAGCATGACGGTTGGAGTGATCACGAGTACGAACGACAGGGCAATGGTTCGGAACAGCGACATTTGATATCCTTGCTGGAGTCATTTCGAACTGCTGAAACTTCCGGTATGCCGGACACGCAGTACATGTAACGATGGCCTCTGTGCGCTCACAGGGCAAACATCTTGCGTACCGTGATCTTCCCATTCTACCGGCCGCTGGCGGCCACGTGAGGCAGGATGAGCAAGTTGCTGCGCGGCCTAGCCGCGGGTTATGGCGCGAAGAAGCTGGGTGGAGGGTGCTTCAGCACCGTACTGGTGTTCATCCTTCTATGGGTGATACTGGGTTATTGCGGGGGGCCGTTTGAGTAGTGACGGCACCGGTAACGGGTAACGGGTTACGGGTAACGGCGGACGGCCCTCCTCACCCGTTACCCGTTGCCCGTTGCCCGTTACCATGTCCGCCAGCAGCTCCCCCACCGCGCTCGAGAACTTGAAGCCGTGGCCCGAGCAGGGGCTCGCGATGATGATGCTCTCATGCTCCGGATGGCGATCGATCAGGAAGTGGTGATCCGGCGTGTTCGTGTAGATGCACACGCGCGATTCCACCAGCGTTCCGGCGGCTAGTGGCTGGATGGCCGCCAGGAGATCGCGCACCATCCGGTCCTCATCTGCACTGACCTCGCGGTTCACCGCCTCCGGTACATCCACGATATCCCCCTCGTGATGGATGCCGCACTTCACGCCGTCGCCCAGGTTGGGGAAGGTGGCGAAGATGCGATCGCGGTCGAATTCCCAGAGCGACAGCGGACAGCATGACGCCTCGTGGTTCTCCGGCTGTGAAGCTGGTTGGAACCAGTGCAGCATCTGGCGCTCCAGGGTGAGCGGGAGTGCCAGGTCAGGCAGCAGTCCGGGAATCCAGGCGCCGGCGGTGACGATCGCGTGCGACGCGAGAATGGTGGCGCTGTCC
Source organism: Gemmatimonadales bacterium (assembly GCA_035306065.1). GTDB lineage: Bacteria > Gemmatimonadota > Gemmatimonadetes > Gemmatimonadales > Gemmatimonadaceae > JBBQHX01. The sequence continues at coordinate 11,115 of DATGOL010000004.1, forward strand.
GTTTCCACGCGT
>DATGOL010000005.1:0-12038 GCA_035306065.1 Gemmatimonadales bacterium
TGACCCTGACGCCTTCGACAACAAGGGCATTCTGAAGGGGAAGAGCCCAGAAGTGCGACAGCGCATCATCAATGGACGCATCCGGCACCTTGAGTCGGAGATTCGGGCATTCGAGAAGGGCATTCGCGACGCTGGCGGCACACCCTAGGTGAGAAAATGCGCATAAGTACCGATGAACTGCGGCGGGCGACCGATGTTCTGCTAAGGCATCTGGAGCAATCGGGTCATGGTGCGATCGAGATCGAGAAGGACTTCTACTGGAGCGTATCGCCAGATGAGCGATACGACCTCGAGAAGCAACCCACCGAGCTTGGTGTCGGCCAGCTGTCCGACGACATTGCCGAAGTTCGCGCGATCGTAGAGGGCCAGAAGGCACCAGTCGGCTATGCGCTCGTCTGGTTGTCTTCGATTCTTCGAGCTGTCGGCGAGGAGGTGGTCGGGTAGAACAGGCGCACTGCCATTGTCCTTAGCGAAGTGCGCTTGAGGGAGCGATGCCCAGCATGTAAGCCCAATGCTGGGCATCGTCCGGGGCAGGCCGAGTGTGAATTCGAGCTTCACAGGCTCTTCGGATCGCAGGGCCTTGCCGCCGTACGTGTTGTGTGGCTAGTGGTGGGTCATGTGTCAACTCGGGCCTCGTGGGCCGTCCGGATCGCGAGACCTCACCAGCGCAGCCGCTGTTTGGGAGAGCGCCCCTGCCGGGGGGTTGAGTGTAGCTCGGGAGCTCGAAGCGTCATCCACGACGTGGACCTGCCCGGCAAGTGGTGCATGATGAGAGCCCAGGGAGTGGGTCGAGTGTATCGTCGGACCTGATCGGCCATCCGGATCGCTGGACCTCGTTCCGCATCGTCTGCAGCAACAGATCGAGGGCGTCCTGAAGCCGGCACGGCGCAATGCCGTGCCGGCATCAGGCTACCACAGTTGTCAAACAGCGCCGACCTAAAGCGTGCATCACGGGCCCGTTCCGCTACGATCAAATGTCTCCGGCGCTCCGGAGTCGGCTTCTCGCGCCTTAGGCACGACGCCGCTCGCACGCGCAACACACCTTCACAGGCGGTTCAGGGCCGGGAGATACCACGGACGTAAGTAACTGCGGAAGTCACCGGCTGAAGCGCTAACGCTACGCTCCAGTCGGGCCTCGTTCCTGTTGAGGTCAAGGCACCTCTCCCCACGCTCGGCTCCACTACCACTGACATACGCTGGCTGCTCCGTCTTCACTGCCGTACCGTCGCTGCACGCCTGTCCACATCAGGCCTCACGCCGCCTGGTGGTGGCCGTGCGCTGCACGCCAGTGGGCCTCGTCGAACGGCTCGCCAGTCTGCATGATGTGGAGCAGCAGCGGCACGAGCTTCCGCGCAATGGCGCACACGGCGCTCACCCGGCAGCCGCCGTTTCGCGCCACGAGCGCTTCGTACTCACCCCGTGCGGGCCCCCGCTGCTGGCACCAGCGGCCGGCCAGGAGGAAGAGCTGACGCCGGAGCGCAGGACGCCCGCGCTTGGTCTGCCGCGCGCGGCCATAGACGGCGAGCCCCGACTCATTCCGTTTCGCCAGGTTCATCCCGGCGAGCTTCAGCACCTCGCGCGGCGAGACGTAGTCGTGCGGGTCCCCCGACTCGGCCACAACCTCAGTCGGTACGTATGGACCATGGCCGATCACTGTACGCAAATCGCCGCCGGTTCAATGAACCGGCGGCGATTTGACACTTCAGGGACTGTCGCTGGTGCTAATGGCTGTCAGTCAGCAGAGCCCGAGCTTCTCGGGCGAATGAGCCCCGTGCCGTTGTATCCCTTCATCAGGATGCGGTCATAGCCGTTGGACGGATCCTGGCCGTTTCTGAGCGCCAGCTGCACCGCTACCGGACCACGGTTGTACGTGAGGAGCGCCAGGCGCACATCACCGTTGTATTCCTCGATCAGCCCGCGAAGGTAGCGGAAGCCGATACGCAGGTTCGTTTCCGGGTGATAGAGGCGTTCCCGCGTTATGTCCTTCTGGAAGAACCTCGCGGTAGGCAGCATCACCTGGGCGAGACCCACGGCACCGACAGGGCTCGTTGCGCGCGTGTCGAAACGGCTCTCCAGTCGAACCAGCCTGAACGCCAGTTCCGGCTCGATGCCTTCGCTGAACGCCACGTCGTGAATGCTGCTGGCCAGCTCGACACTGATGTCGTACTGCGATGCGTAATCGAAGATGCGATGCCAGCGTTCCAACTGCTCGTTGGCGACCTCCAGCTCACCGCGAGTGCGAGCAAGGTCCAACTCGAGACGCTTCGCAATTTCCATCGGATCCGGCGCCGGGTTGGACGCGGCCTGTGCCGGACGATTGGACTGGTAGACTATGAGGAGTACTGCACAAACGCTGATGCCAACGATCTGGCGTTTCATGCGCCTGGCGCGAAGCTCAACTGCTCCGCGGTGCGAGTAGCTCCCGCTCTTATCAAGCATGAATCATCGGATTGAAGAGAACATAGCGGACGAGAGAGTACGCTTCGCCGCGTGCTCAGGCAGATCGCACCAGATGGTGCCGACCTTCAGGAGCGAGGTTTTCCTCCGGTTTTGGACATCAGGGAAATTTCGGTCATTTCGAGGCCGCTATCCACCCCTTTCACCATATCCCAGATCGTGAGAAGGGCCACCGACACCGCCGTCAGAGCCTCCATCTCAACCCCCGTCCTACCCACCGTCTTCGTTTCCGCCTCCACCCGTAACCCCGGAAGTTCTTCATCTGCAAGGACTTCCACCTGCACATCATAGAGCGGGAGAGGATGGCACAACGGGATCAGTTCCGCGGTTCGCTTTGCCGCCATCACTGCTGCCACCCGTGCCACCGCCTTCACATCTCCCTTGGTAATCTCGTTCGAAATCACCGCCTGGAGGGTTGCCGAGGCCATCCGTATGCTTCCAGACGCCCGAGCGACCCGTACGGTATCGCTCTTTTGAGACACGTCCACCATCGCTGCTTCGCCTCCCGGGCCAATATGGCTCAGCTTCGGAAGGCCAGGGGGCTGCATTGCACTCATCGGGCCATCGCGTCGCGAAGGGAGATCAGCAGTTCCACCGTGGCCAGCTGCGGATTGACATTCCCGAAGGCTCGCTGGCGGGCCTGTTCCACGGCCTGAACGGCCATCGTCGCTCTGTATGCCGCCTCATCATCCCCTCTGGCCAGTGCACCTCTCACGCGCTCTCTAAGCGCCACCGTAAGTGCTTCCAGCATAAGCGAATACTGTCCGCGAGCTCCCGATACTCCCTGTGCGAATGCAGTACGGTACAGCAGGGATCTGCGCGACGACGTGGCAGCGTCCAGCAGGCTTGCTGCCGCACTGGCAGCCTCTGTAGGGGCACTTCCGGCCAGCAGATTGCCGGGCGCACCCGCCGCGACGTGCAGATTGTCGTCCATCCTGGAGGACAATCCGAACTCTCTTCCCTGCTCCTGGACAAGCGAATCGCCCAGAAACTGGCGAACCTCCGCATCGGCCAGCGTCGGAATTCTGATGGAAACGAGCCTCGACCTGATGGTTGGAAGCAACGCCCCGGGCTCGCTGGAGGTGAGGAGGAGCACAGTATTGGCCGGGGGTTCCTCGAGGAGCTTGAGGAAGGCGTTGGCGGCCATGTCCGTTCCTTCCTGCACCACCATTCGCTCCGCGTCGCCGATGACGAACACCTTCAGCCGACCGATGGCAGGCGAGAGCTGGGCTGCGTGCAGAATTGCACGAACCGTGGCCACGAAGATTCCGTGAGCCGGATCGGGCGGCGCGTAAAGGCCGTGAGCGGCCACACGACCTGCGATTGCCTCCGAATAGTCGCGCAGAACCGCCGGAGAGTCCTGATCCGAGTCTTTGGGACGCGCACGCGGGAAAATCCAGTACAGGTCTGGGTGCTGCAGCTCAGCGGTATACCTGCACCCCTGACACGCCCCGCACGCCCTGCCGGACGATGGCGCGGTGCAGAGCAGGAGACGCGCGAGTTCGAGGGCCAGGCGCTGCTTGCCCACGCCGGGAGAGCCCTCCAGCAGAAGGCTGGCTGGGAGCGCTCCTCGCTGGTGGGCAGAGGCCAACCGGTCGAACACGCGCTGGTGGCCGTAGAGAGGTACGATTGGCACGCACGCAATATGTAGTGTGTTGCCGCGAGTGGGGAGCGCTACCCTTTCTGGTGGCTGCCGGAAGGCCGGGTGAGGGGACGCTGTGACCGCGCGCACCGCCCGCCACAACCTTGCCCGCCATGACGCAGGGGCATGAAACGTGACCGTATGGCGAGTACCCTACTGTGGAGGTAATCGTGGATCAGAAGCTGACCGGCAGGAAGGTGGCAGTACTCGCAGCGGATGGGTTCGAGCAGGTTGAACTCGATGTGCCTGTGAAGGCGCTGCGCGACGCTGGAGCGACGGTGGAGATCGTGTCGTCACGGACAGGCACCATCAAGGGAGTAGATGGTGGTGCGCCCGGTGAAGAGTTGAAGGTGGATCGTGCGGTTTCCGACGCGCATGCCGCCGACTATGCGGCGCTGCTCCTTCCGGGCGGAGTGAAGAATCCGGATTCACTCCGGCAGGATGCAGACGCGGTGAAGTTCGTTAAGCAGATGCTGGAGATGAACAAGCCGGTGGCTGCCATCTGTCACGCGCCCTGGGTGCTTGTGGAAACGGGTTTGATGCGTGGCCGGACTGTTACGTCGTACCCGAGTCTGAAAACGGACCTGGAGAATGCCGGGGCCACCTGGGTGGACAGGGAGGTGGTGTCGGACGAGCGACTGCTTACGAGTCGCAAGCCGGCAGACCTGCCGGCGTTCTCAAAGGCGCTCGTGAGCATGCTGCACGAGTCCATTCAGGAGCGCGAGCTGGATGACATGGTGGAGCAGTCGTTCCCGGCGAGTGATCCATTATCGGTGTCCTCGAGCACTATCGCGTCGAGTGGCCCCGAGCAGGAAGCGCGCTAGTTCAAGGGCGGCATGGCCTGACGCGGGCAGCGTCAGGCCATGGAGAATGCGCGTCGTCAGACTGACGCCCGCCGGCGTCAGGCGTCGTCTGCCGGCGACCCGTTGCCCTGGTGCGTTTCCAGTTCGGGCGCTCGCGGAACCATGCGGTCCTTCCCGCCTTCGTCTGACTCGGGCAGCGTCTCACGCCCCGCCACCAGGTCCACTTCACGATCAGGCATGGCACCGTGCGACTCCGACTCCATCGCTCGGCGGAACCGAACCATGTCCTCACGAACCTGAAGGTCCGGATCGCCCCGGAAAAGGGCGGCTATGGTTGCACCAATTCGCCCGGCCGGCGGATCGTACTCGAACAACACGCGAACTCGCGTACCATCGCGCACCGGCGTGAAGTGCACGGAGCCGGCGTTAGGAATGTCTGCGCCCTCGAGCGACTTCCACGCCAGCATTTCCCCCGGAACTTCATTGATGATTCGCGCACGCCACCTAATGCGCGTACCGGCAGGCCCGCGCGCAACCCAGCTGGACTCACCATCGCCCAGGTCGCGCACCTCGAGAATGTGTCGCATTATCTGCGGCAGATTCTCCAGCTCGCGCCAGTAATCCCACAGGTCATCGGCGCTGCGCGCGACGGTCACCGAATGCTCAACCCGCACGGACTCGCTGGCGTCCAGCACGGCGTTCGGACCTCGCTGCTTCACCGGACCGTGCATGTGCGCTCGATCGATTCCCATGGAGGCATATACGGGACAACGCCCGCCCGCACCTCGCGCCACCAGCGCACTGCCACCGAACAAGAGTGCCGCAGCCATGGGGCCACGACTTCTGAGTCCCGCGGCCGCCAGAGCGCCGCCAATCAGCGCGCTGCCAATCCTTTCTCGCCTGCCCACATTCGCGGTGCTTCGAAGCTGCGAGAGTGCGCGCGGTTGCCTAGCAGGGTTCATCGTTTTCTCCCAGCCTGGGCGGCCATTCCCGGCCGCATACGGGCGCTCCACGAAGTGGAGCCATGCTGCTGACGTCGCAAGTGCGGTGCCCGTGAAGCGCAGGATCAGGACAACCTGAACGCCCCTTTCCCCGTCATGCGGTCGGCGTGAATTCGAATGACGAAATTCCGGGCCGGCGTGGGATCTCCCTTACGCAAGACATTCGGGTTTGCTGACCGGAGCACCTGGATCGCATGCTCGAGCGTCTCCTGCACATGCGCCGGCCCGTCCGGATCCAGCAGCTGTGCGCTTCCACGCACCACCACACTCCTCCAGGAGTCCGGCCCCTCGACCTCGTCCACTTCAAACGCTACCCAGGGCGAGCGGTGCAACGCCACCAGCTTCTGACCCATGGCGCTCCGCACGTAGATCCAGCCGTCAGAATACACGTAGTGGATGGGCACGAGCTCCACCTGATTCCGCAGCATGTAGGCAAGCCGGCCTACACTGTGGCTGCGCAGGAGCTCCTCGCACTCCTCCAGCGAGAGATCGCGCACTTCGAACTCCGACATCTTGCTCATCGCTCCTCGATCAGGGAGTTCAGAATCGAATGCTGCTGCCCGTAACCACGCGGAATGTATCCCGCGCAATCAGCAACTCCTCGTCCGTCGGAATTACCCACACTTCGTAGCGCGAGTTTTCCGCACTGATGCGCCCTTCCGCTCCGAGCACCGTAGCCTCGTTGCGCTCAGCGTCCAGTACTATGCCGAATGGTTCGAGCCCCGCAAGAATGTCTGCCCGGATTTTCGCAGAGTTTTCCCCGACACCGCCGGCAAAACAGATCGCACGCGCAGACCCGAGCGCGGCCAGGTATGCCCCAATGTACTTGCGCGCGCGATAGGTGAACACGTCAATGGCCAGCCGCGCCCTGCGGTCATCCATTTCACCGGCCTCGGCGAGCAGCTCGCGCATGTCATGCGTAAGGCCCGAAATGCCGAGCAGACCGGACTGCTTGTTGAGCACGCTCTCGACTTCCGAGAGTGAGAGCCCTTCCTTCTGGGAGATGTGATCCAGCACTGCCGGATCCAGATCTCCCGAGCGGGTGCCCATCACCAGCCCTTCGAGCGGCGTGAATCCCATGGATGTATCCACGGAGTCGCCATTGGCGATGGCGCACGCGGAGCAGCCGTTGCCAAGGTGGAGCGTGACGATGGTGGTTTCGCTTCGCGAAATGCCCGTCAGCTGGCGCCAGCGCTGGGCCACGTACCTGTGCGACGTACCGTGGAAACCGTAGCGCCGAACCTTGTGCCTGCGATAGAACTGATACGGAATTGCGTACAGGAACGCGCGTTCGGGCAACGTGTGGTGGAACGCGGTATCGAAAACCGCCACCTGCGGCACTCCTGGCCCCAGTGCCGCACGCGCGGCCTCTACACCGCGCAGGTTGGCGGGGTTGTGCAGCGGTGCGAGCTCGATGTTGTCTTCAATGCCGCCCAGCACGTCCGCGTCTATCGCTACGGAACGCTGGAACTGCTCGCCCCCATGAACGACGCGGTGGCCAACTGCGTCAATCTCGCCAACGCTCGCAATTGGAACCGACTCGGCGTTCACCAGCCATGACAGCACGTAGTCCACTGCCGCACGGTGATCCCGGAGTGCTATTGCACCGCGTGTTGGCGGGCCGCTGCTGCCACTGAACGAGTAGATGGCTTCGCCACCTATTCTCTCGATCAGGCCGCGAGCAAGCTTCAGGTCCTGGTTGGCCGCCAGGCGCTCGGTATCCGTCTGAACCAGCTGGAACTTGAGCGTGGATGAGCCAACGTTGAGCACGAGAACATTCATAGCCTGCTCCTCAGCCTGGACCGAAGGTTCCCGGCTCGAGGCCGTTCGAGATGGCAATGTATGCCTGACGCGCAGCCTCCAGTGCCTCGGACGGAGTGCCTCCTACGGCCGACAGATGACCCATCTTTCGGCCTGGGCGCGCGGAGCGCTTGCCGTACAGATGAAGCCTCACGCCGGGTATGCGCAGTGCAGCGTTCACGTTCAACTCGCGCCCATCTCCCCACAGGTCGCCGAGCAGGTTGACGATGGCTGCGGGTTGAACGATGTCGGTTGCGCCGAGCGGAAGGCGACACACCGCACGCACCAGTTGCTCGAACTGACTCGTTATGCTCGACCGTTCCGTGGTATGAAAAGTGTTGTGCGGACGCGGTGCGAGTTCGTTCACGAGCAGGCGACCGTCTGCGAGCACGAACAACTCCACGGCAAGCAACCCTTCGACATTCAGCGCGTCCGCAATTCCGGCCGCAAGGTTCCTGGCCTTTGTTGCCATATCGCGTGACAGGCGCGCCGGATGCACACTCCACGTGAGAATGCCTCGTGTGTGCAGGTTCTCGGCGGGGTCATACGTAGCGATGATCCCTGCTGCCTCACGAGCGACGACCACCGAGCATTCCAGCTCGATGTCCAGAAACTGCTCGACCACCGCTCGTACACCACCCACGGACTGAAATGCAGCCCGGCCGGACTCGTGGTCATGCGCCAGGGCCTGCCCGCGGCCATCGTAGCCGCCGAAGCAACTCTTCACGATGCTGCTGCCCAGTGAGCTCGCGGCCTTGCCTGCAGCCTCCGCACTGTCCACGACTCGAAAGTCCCCGACAGGGAAGCCGTTGTCGCGCAGGAACTCCTTCTGGCGGCCGCGATCCTGGATCGTCCACACCACTTGTGGACCGGGACGCACCGGCGCGAAGCGAGCTGCGGCCTCCAGCGTCAACCGCGAGATCTGCTCGATCTCGAGCGTAACCACAGAGGATCGCTCGGCCAGTGATGCCGCTGCCTGCTCATCGTCAAAGCCTGCCTTCACGGCGTGCTCGGCAACCTGTCTTGCAGGAGCGGTTTCGTCCGGGTCCAGCACCGCAATCCGATAACCCATGGAGAGCGCGGCCTGGCCCGTCATTCTGCCCAGTTGTCCGCCACCCAGAATGCCGATGGTTGCGCCAGGCTGTATTGGGCCGAGTGTCACTCGGTCTCCGTGAGTTCGGGCGCCTGACGCGAGATGGCGCCGGGTGCGTCCACGCTCTGGCTGCGAACGGCCGCCGAGCGAGAGTTTCGCCAGGCTCGCAGCCGCTCCCTGAGCTCACGATCGGTGTTGGACACGATCTCTGCGGCGAGAATGGCGGCATTGATTGCGCCCGGCCGCCCGATCGCAAGCGTACCAACGGGAACACCGCCCGGCATCTGCACTATGGAAAGCAGTGCGTCCATTCCCTGAAGCGCGGTTGCCGGAACCGGCACGCCGAGTACCGGCACCAGCGTGCGGGACGCCACCATGCCGGGCAAGTGTGCAGCTCCGCCTGCCGCCGCGATGATCACCTGCAGCCCGCGTGACTCCGCGGCATCGGCGTACTCGAACATGAGGCCGGGCGTGCGATGGGCAGATACGATCTCGGCTTCATAGGGAACGCCAAGCTCCGCCAGGAGTTCGCACGCCGGCTGCAATATCGGATAGTCGGACTGGCTCCCCATGATGACGCCTACCAGGGGAGTGGTGTTCGAATGCATGGGAAGGCTCGGGCTGGTGAATTACGGAGTCCGGCGCCCGCCTGGCGAACGCCGTGTTCATGTTACTGCCGGCGGAGCTGTGCAGACGGAAACACCACGGGGCTTTCGTTTCCGTTCTCGGAAACGGCGGCCACGCCGAAGTAGTAGTTGTCAATTACCACGTTCTGCAGCGTGAAGCGCGTTGTGCCTGCTGGAACCCAGTGCGACCAGCGCCACTGCGGATCGGTCGTGAGGCGCCAGTACACCTTGTAGCCCGCCAGGTTCGGCGAATCCACGGCATCCCAGTCCAGCGTTGTTGAAGGTTGCACCGCGCCGCCAATCCTTACGGCCGCAGGAGCGGATGGCGCCCATGCGAGCGATGCGAGTGCAACAGCATTCACGGCGGTGAGCCTGGCGGCGTAGTCGAAGTTCACGTGCTCGATCACGTCGCCGTACTCGATGCCGTTCTCAACGCGAATGTTCTGGTGCTGCCAGATATAGTTCTCGTGCGTTTCCATGATGCGCACGCCGGGGAAGCCGGCATCGTTGAACGGACGGTGGTGTCCGCCCCGGCCGAAGCGATCGAGGCGATACACCATCATGGGCTCAACATTCGGCACGAACTGCTCCGCCACACGAGCGATGTGGCGCGCGAGCTGCCGCGACGGTCCGTCAACCTCGCCGCCGTAGATCCGGGTATTCCAGCTGCTCTCCACCCCTGACTGACGCGGTTCGGAGAAAATGCGGAAGCTGCGGTTGTCCACCACGCCGTCCTGCCCGCGGATATTCCCGATCATGTCGTTGTTGAGCACTGCGGCAATGTCCCAGCCTTCGGCCGTTGCCTTTGCGGCTACCGCGCGGCCGCCCCAGAGGCCCTGCTCCTCACCGGATAGTCCGAGGTATGCAATGCTGCTCGGGAAGCGGTATTTCGTGAGAACGCGTGCGGCCTCGATGGTGCCAGCCATGCCGCTTGCGTTGTCGTTCGCACCGGGTGCGTCAGTCTCGCCGTCCAGCGTGTTGGATGCGCGCGAGTCTATGTCCCCGGACATCATCACATAGCGATCGGGGTGTGCCGTGCCGCGCTGGATGGCAACGACGTTCACGACGTTCACAACCACGCCACCGCGCACGGTGTCAATGCTGGCAACGTAGGACACTTCCAGGCATCCGCCGCATGCGGTGGAGATGGAGTCGAATTGTGCCTTGATCCAGCGGCGTGCGGCACCGATTCCGCGGGTGCTCGAGAGCGTGTCGGAAAGCGTGTTGCGCGTGCCGAAGCCGGCAAGCGTTCGGATGTCGGCTTCGATGCGGCCCGCGTCAGGCGCTGTGCCAATGTCGTGGAGACGCATGTCCACCATGGCGGCGGTGCCCTGCTGCGATGTGTCCTGGGCGCCGACTGCGGCCGGCGAGACGGGAAGTGCGAAAGCGCTGAAGGCTACTAGTGCGATGAGCGCAGCGTTTGGTGCGGGCATGCGTCAACGGGTTATGGTGGAGTGGCGTGCGAACGTTAAGGTAATGAATTTCACCGGCCACATGCACAAACGAAAACGGCCGACGCACGTGGCGCCGGCCGTTTTCGTACCCGCTGAGCGTGAACCACTTGCTGCCGTGATTCATCAGCTCCCGAGGAGGGACTCGAACCCCCGACCCGGTGATTAACAGTCACCTGCTCTACCACCTGAGCTACTCGGGAATGAACTTGAAGGATAACAACTTCCGGCCTCGGCAGTCAACCGAGCCCGGGCCACCGCCGCCTATTCGCGCCCGGATGCACCACGCACGAGCCCCGCAGGAGAGACGCCTCGCCCTTATTACCGGAGCGAGCAGTGGAATCGGGTTGGAACTGGCGCGATGCGCCGCTGCCGACGGCTACGATACCGCGCTGGTTGCACGTCGAGAACCCGAACTTGCGGCGATCAGTGCTGAACTGAGCGATTCCTGCGGCGGGCGGCACCACGTGATCCCGATGGACCTCGGGCTCCCCGGTGCATCCGAAGCACTCGCGCAAAAGCTCGGACAGCTGTCGCTTGCGCCACACGTGCTGGTGAACAACGCGGGATTCGGGCTTTACGGCGCGTTCCTCGATACCCCGGTTTCGCGCCACCTGGAGCTGATCCAGCTGAACATTGCCGCGCTGACGGAGCTCACCAGCCTTCTCGTGCCGCACATGGTTCAGGAAGGGTGGGGCAGGGTACTGAACGTGGCGTCTACCGCGGCGTTCCAACCGGGTCCGCTCATGGCGTCGTACTACGCATCCAAGGCGTACGTGCTGTCGCTCTCGGAAGCGCTGCACGAGGAGCTTCGTGGAAGCGGCGTGACGGTGACTGCACTGTGTCCCGGTCCCGTAAACACCGGCTTTCAGGGCGCCGCGGGGTTGGAGGCGTCGCGCATGGCACCCCTGTTCACGCGCACCGGTCCCGGGGGAGTGGCGCAGCAGGGCTGGGACGGCTGCATGAAGGGACGCGCAGTCGTGATTCCAGGCATCCTGAACAAGGTGCAGGTGTCCAGCGTGCGGCTCCTGCCGCGCGGAGCGGTACGCAGGCTGGTGCGCGCGGTGCAGGAACGAACCAAGCGAGGGCGGTAGGCGGCTCAATGGAAGATGTCGGCATGCTGTTCTGACTGACACAAGTCGTCAGGCATGGATGTCACGCCAGG
>DATGOL010000006.1:0-11690 GCA_035306065.1 Gemmatimonadales bacterium
CGTTGTACATGGGCGTGCGATCGATGCTGATGGCCGCGCGATGGCGGTGCACCCGGCTGCCGAGGGTCTACCGGCGCGAAGCGGGCATGCCGCTGCCGAAGTGGCCTCTCTGGACGGAAGCGCCGGCTCTGTCGAGGATACTGTTCCGGAGGGAGGCCCAGACCCCGCCGCCTCACGTGCCGCGCTGGTCGCGCCGGACGGAACCCTCGCTGCCGTCGCTGACCTTCGGAATGGCAGGTGGATGCCGCGGGTCGTTGTCTTCGGTACCGGAGGAAACTCCGGTGCGTGAGCTGGGTCTTCCAAGCGGAACCACGGGGACCGTGGTCACCGTAGGCACCTTCGACGGCTTCCATCGCGGTCATCAGGATCTGGTGGCCCGGCTGCTCGATGCCTCGGCTCGCCTGAACCTTCCATCGGTAGTGCTCACCTTCGCGCCGCATCCGCTGGAGGTTGTGAGGCCGGCTGATGCTCCGGCTTTGCTCACTCCAGGCTACGAACGGCTGGAGGCGCTGGCCGGTACGGGCCTGGACCGGGTTGTGGTACTTCCGTTCACGAGGGACGTTGCCGAACTGTCTGCCGAGCGATACGTGCAGGAGGTGCTGATCGGCACGCTGGGTGTGCGTCGTCTGCTGATCGGGCACGACCACGGTTTCGGAAGGAACCGCAGCGGAGACGAGAATACGCTGCGGGCATTGGGAGCGATTCATGGATTTGACGTGGAAGTGGTGGGCGCCGTAAAGGATGACGGCGGCACCCCGATTTCTTCCAGCCGTGTTCGACGCGCCGTTGCGGCGGGGGACCTGGCGGGGGCGGCACGGATGCTTGGCTCCCCGTACGCCGCCTCCGGGCGGGTGGTGCATGGAGCCGGTCGCGGACGCGGCATAGGCTTCCGGACGCTAAACCTGTCCCTGGCAGACGAGCGCAAGCTGCTTCCGCCGCTGGGCGTTTACGCTGTGCGTGTCTGGACGCCGGAGGGACCCTTTGGCGGAATGATGAATTTCGGTGCACGACCCACCTTTGGAGTGGATGAGGTGGGGTTGGAGGCGCATCTGTTCGATGCGTCGAACGATTGGTATGGCGCCACAGTGCGCCTTGAGTTCGTGGAGTATCTGCGTGCGGTGCGGCGGTTCGAAGATGTTTCCGCCCTTCGCGCACAGCTCGAGCGCGACGAGCTGGATGCTCGTAGCGCGTTGACGAGCTTCGCCGAGTCCGGTACCCTTAGAGGTTCCGCAAGTTTATGAGGGATGTCCCGGACGTCACCCCGTCACCTGCAGTCGAATGTCCAACCTGAAGTACCGCCTTCTAATCGTCGGGCTGCTCGTCGCGGCATCAATTGTGGCGCTTTGGCCCCGCACCACGATCGAGCGCGTTGAGCGAGATGGAGTGTTCGCCTACGACACGGTGAAGCGATTCCCGGTAAAGCGCGGGCTCGACCTGCGTGGCGGGATGCACCTGGCGCTGGAAGTTGACCAGTCCCAGGGCACCGTTGCCGATCCGGCAGACGCCATTGCCCGTGCCGAACGAGTGGTTCGCTCGCGCATCGATGAATTCGGTGTCGCGGAGCCACTCGTGCAGCGCATTGGCGAAACGCGCCTGATCGTAGAGCTCCCGGGAATCGACGACCCCGAGCGTGCCATTGAAGTCGTGCAGCAGTCGGCCTTCCTGCAGTTCCAGATTACGGACAGGACGCAGGCGCTCGAACGTGTGGCGCCAAGGCTCGACGCAATCGCGCGAGACCTGAATCTTGCCGTCGGTGGCACTGCAGATGGTGATACTGCCAGAAGCAGCCCGATCGGACTCGAAGGGTTGCTCCAGGCAGACAGCAGCGCAGACTCAACGAGCAGTGATTCCTCTGCCACTCAGTCGCAGGGAGCGTCTACCGGGCCTTTCCAGCGCTCTCTGCAGGTTGGGCAGCTCCCCGGACAGTATTTCGTGTCCGCTGACGACGAGCCGCTCATTCGCACCTTGCTGGCACGCGAGGAGATCAGGAACGCGCTCCCGCCGGGCAAGCAGGTGAAGTGGGGCGCAGATTCGCTGCTGCTCGGTGCAGGAGAGTATTACAGGCCGCTCTATGTGCTCGACTCGCGCCCGATCATAACGGGTGAATACCTGGTGGATGCTCGTCCCAATCAGGACGGACTCCAGGGCACGGTGGTGGAGTTCCAGCTCAACAACGAAGGCGGACGTCGCTTCCGCACGGAAACCGGCCGCCACGTTGGCGACTACATGGCAATCGTGCTTGACGATCGCGTTATGTCGGCACCGGTAATCCAGAGCGCCATCGGCACTCGTGGACAGATCACGCTTGGCGGATCAACCCTGCAGGAAGCGCAGGACCTAGCACTCGTTCTTCGTGCCGGCTCATTGCCGGTGCCGCTCTCGGTTGTGGACATGCGAGAGATTGGGCCGAGCCTCGGACAGGACGCCGTGCAGCAGGGAATCCGTGCCGGGATTCTGGGCGTGATTCTCGTGATCCTCATCATGATCACCTACTATCGCTTCTCCGGATTCCTCGCCGTGATTGGACTCGGGTTGTTCGCACTGTTCACCATGGCAATGCTGGCCGGACTGGATGCCGTTCTCACCCTGCCGGGTATTGCGGGCTTCGTGCTATCCATCGGAATGGCGGTGGATGCGAACTTCCTGATATTCGAGCGAATACGTGAGGAGCTGGACGCAGGGCGAACAGTTCGCGCTGCAGTGGATTCCGGCTTCCAGAACGCATTGAGTGCGATCATCGACTCCAACGTTACCACTGCGCTAACTGCCGCGGTGCTCTACCAGTTCGGTACGGGTCCTGTGCGCGGCTTCGCGGTAACGCTCATCGCAGGTCTGGCAGCCTCCATGGTTACGGCCATCTTCGTGGTGCGTACGTTCTACCTTGTGTGGCTGTCCCGCCAGCAGAACCCGCAGACGCTGAGCATCTGATGATTCGCATATTCAACAACACCAACTTCGACTTCCTCGGAAAGTGGCGCATCGCGTCCACCGCGCTGGTCGCGTTTATAGTTCCAGCCCTTCTGTGGATCATCATCGGCGGTTTCAACTACAGCGTTGAGTTCACCGGCGGAACTCTCATGCAGATCGAGTTCGTCGAGGATCAGGACGTTGGCCGGGTTCGTAACGCACTCGGTAGTGCAGGAATCGAGAGTGCGGAGCTTCAGCGCTTCGGCAGTGACCGTGAGCTGGTAATCAGGGCGAGCGGCGCGGCAGATGTCGCGCGTCAGGTGGAAGGCGCGGAGACCGTCGTAGCGAGCATTCGTCAGGCGCTGGACCAGGAGTTCGGTGAGGATGCCTACACGGTGATCCGTACTGAAGCTGTAGGCCCGCGGGTTGGGGGTGAGCTTCGTCAGCGTGCGATAATCGCTCTGCTCATCTCGTTTGGTGTTACGCTCATCTACCTCGCATGGCGCTTCGAGTGGCGCTTCGGTGTGGCTGCGCTCGTTTCCACCATTGCCGACATTCTCGCCACAGCGGCGCTGATGCGGTACATCAATCTCGAGGTCTCCCTCTTCGTTGTCGGTGGCCTGCTCACGGTGCTCGGCTACTCTCTCAACGACAAGATCGTTGTGTTCGACCGCGTGCGTGAGAATCTCAAGAAGTTCCAGAAGGAAGCGCTTTCGGCACTGTTGAACAGGTCGGTGAACGAGACGCTTCCTCGTACCGTGATGACCGGTACTACCACACTCGCAACGCTGCTGGCGTTGCTGGTGTTCGGTGGCGAGGTGATTCGTCCCTTCGCGATCGTGCTGACCTTCGGAATCGTGGTTGGTACCTTCAGTTCCATGTTCATTGCTCCTTCGGTACTTCTGAAGATCGAGCAGCGCTGGCCGCACGCCATCGGCGCGCGACGGGTGACAACCGAGGGCACGGCACCGGCTACTCAGTCGTGAGGGCTGGCTGGTGAGCGTGTAGGTGTCAGGAATCGCCGCGGCCTCAGTACCGCGGCGATTCTGTTTGCGGATTGGCAGATGACAGGGATCTGCCGGCGCGGCGTCGTTGTCAGCAACGATGTAGTCAGGGCAGGTGGCGGCCCCTGTGGCGCCGTGACGTGTATCGCAGCACATCTGGAGGCCTTGCATGGCAGAGTTCCTGGACAGTCACGCGCATCTGGCGAGCGAAGCCTTCGATCCGGATCGCGGCGACGTCATCTCCCGCGCTCGTGAGGCGGGCGCGACCGCGGTGATCTGCATTGGGGAGTCGCTGGACGCTGCGTCTCGCGCCTCCGGAATTGCCGCTGCGAACAGGGGCTTCGTGTGGCACACCGCAGGCATACACCCCCATGACGCCGCCGACTTCGACGCCGCTCGTGATATTCCGGGAATTCGCGAGCACGTCGTTGAGCACGGCGCAGTAGCAGTCGGCGAGTGCGGGCTTGACTACCACTACGACCACTCGCCGCGGGAGCAGCAGCGGCGTGCGCTCGACGCCCAACTCGCGCTGGCCGCGGAACTCAACGCCCCCATCGTACTACACACGCGCGAAGCCGAACCGGATACCCGGGCGATGCTACAGGGTGCGGGAAGTGCCGGCATACGCGGGGTTCTGCACTGCTATACAGGCTCCGCCGAGCTTGCCGTCACAGGGCTGCAGGCGGGCTGGTATGTGTCGTTCAGTGGAATCATCACGTTTCGCAAGTGGACCGACCTGGAACTCCTGCGAATGGTGCCGGCCGATCGGATACTCGTGGAATCGGACTCGCCCTACCTGGCGCCCGTTCCCAATCGGGGGAAACGGAACGAACCGGCATGGGTGAGCCATACACTTGCCAGGCTGGCGGAAGTGCGCGGAGTGCCGGTAGACGAGCTTGGACGGCAGGTGGTGGGCAACGCGCGTGACTTGTTCGGACTGGCGATGCCACCTGCTGGTGGGCTAGACTAACCCGCTCGGCACGTGTGTCGCGAAACACCGTGCACTGACTTCTCTCATTCCGCGAGGAATAGCTCGTGAGCGTGCGTACGTTGCACACCGACAAGGCTCCGGCCGCTATCGGGCCGTACTCCCAGGCCGTGATCGCCAACGGTTTCCTCTTCACCGCCGGACAGATTCCGCTGGATCCTGTTTCCGGCGATATCATTGCCGGCGACGTGGTCGCCCAGGCACGCCAGGTATTCAGCAACCTGGAAGCGATTCTCACCGAGGCCGGCTGCACCTGGCAGGACGTGGTCAAGACCACGGTGTACCTGCAGGACATGGCCGATTTCCCTCGCGTGAACGAGGTGTACGCCGAGGCATTCGGGTCGGCCCGTCCGGCTCGTTCCACGGTGCAGGTGGCTGCTCTGCCGCGCGGCGTGGCTGTCGAGATTGATGTAATGGCGGTGGTCCGCCAAGGCTGACGCTTAAGCCGCGCACGGTTCATCCGTGCGCGGCTGTACCGTCCCCACTCCATGGGATTATTCTCAGCGATTCCAGCGGTTCGTCTGAACCGCGAAAGCCGGCGACAGTGCATCGGACTGCTCGCGCTGCTCGTGGCAGTGCTTCTGCTTGCCGTGGCGCCGGCGTCAGGCCTCGAGCAGTTGCGCGCACAGGAGCCTGACACCGTTCGCGTCACGCCTCCGTCCGTGCTGCTCTTTCCGGACAGTACACCACCCATTTCACCGGGCCGCGCGTTCTTCACGTCGCTCGCAGTGCCAGGTGTGGCTCAGAGCAAGCTGCAGCGCCCTAACGCGGCAGCGCTCTTCACGGCTGCGGAGATCTTCTCGGTGGGCATGCTCGCGAAATCGCTGTACGACTACAGGGTGGCGCGCAATTTCGAGCGGGACAGTGTAGTGCTTCGTTATGCCACCGACCCGGTTACCGGCGAAGTGCAGCTTGACCCGGGAACCGGATTGCCGATAGTGGCCGAGTGGACACCCGGCAGGTACTCAACTGGCCTCGTACGCGCGCGAAAGCTGCACGTGGAAGACTGGATCGCTGCGCTGGCGTTGAACCATCTCCTGTCGGCCATTGATGCTTACGTTGCCGCGAATCTGTGGGACCTGCCAGTGGACATGGAGGTAAGTTCGTCGCGACGTGGAACGGTGTTCATGGGCTCGATACGCTGGTAGCCCGGCATACCGGTGGCGAGGACGCGGGCCTCAGCGCTCCCGCTCCAACATGTCGGTTGCACTTCCCACGCGGCCGTCTTCATCCGCAACACACAACGAAATTCGCGAATCCTCGATGACGAGCACTCGGGCCGCCTCCAGCCACGATCCCGCGTTCGCGTAAACACTTCCGCTGCCGGACTTCTCCAGCGCCGAAGCGTGCGAGTGACCGAGAATTATCAGGTCGAGCGACGGGTCCTCGACCAGCGCTCGTAAGGCAATGTCGCGAAGCTCGCGCCCTTCGTCGCCCGGCATGTAGGTGCGGCTCGCCTGCGAGCTCCCCGTTGCCATGGCGCTTCCGAGGTCGGGGTGCAGCAGGCGGAACGCCTTCACCGAAAGCGGGTGCCGGATCACACGCTTCAATACTCGATACCACCTGTCGGCTACCGGTCTCAGTCCGTCACCGTGCTCGATGCGCGTATTCCAACTGCCGATCATTCCCGTCCAGGGGCCGTCGCGGAAATCCACACCCACATCATCGCGCAGGAAATTCGCTCCCCAGCCATCGTGATTGCCCGCGATCCACAGCACGGGGATGCCCTGCTCCCGAATACGCGCCAGCTCGGCCAGAACCCGGTAGCTGCCACGCGGAATCACACGGCGCCACTCGAACCAGAAGTCAAACAGGTCGCCGTTGATTACCAGCGAAGCTGCTGACTCGGGTAGCGCGCGCAGATAGCGCAGCAGGCGACGTTCTGTTTCTGGCGTGGCTACGCCGAGGTGAACGTCCGAGATCACATGGCAAGGTGTTGGGAGCACGCCAAGAGTCTAGCAGAACGACTCCGGTAATCGTAGAGCATGGTTCGGTTGAATCGGCCGGGTGGGGAAGCTGTGTGCCCCGTGCGTGGCTGGTGGCCGCACGCACCCGGCCTGCTTCGAAATGCCGTTCCCGCTTGACTCCCGTCACGGTTCAGGTGAAGGTGCACCCTGGCCACCTGCGTGCCATCGCCTCACGTCGTCGGCCCTCATAATGCCTGCCCGACCTGCCAGCCCAGCCCAGATGCCAGACGCACCCTCTGAAACCGCGTTCGAGCAGATCACCACACTTCGTGTTCGATACGCGGAGACCGATCGGATGGGCGTGGTGTACCATGCCAACTATCTCGTCTGGTGCGAGATTGGCCGAACGGACTTTATTCGCTCTACCGTCGCGAGCTACGCAGAACTCGAGGAGCAGGGGGTGGTGCTCGCAGTCACCGAAGCAAGCCTCCGCTTCCTGCGCGGGGCCAGGTACGACGATCGTGTGGAGATTCGAACGAGATTGCTCGACGTGCGATCCAGAACACTCCGCTTCGGGTATGAGATAGTGCACGCCGACCGTGGTGAGCGCCTGGCCACGGCCGAGACTTCGCTTATCCGGCTCGATGCATCGAGCCGCACCGCCGCACTGCCGCAGGAGATCCGGGATGCCCTGGCGCCGCTCGTGACGTCAGCCTCGCAGCTGGCCCGACGCGTAACCGAAAGGTGAGCCCGGGCACCGAGCTGTAACCATCCTGCACATTTGTTCGTTGCGCTCAGCAGGCAGCTTCGGCCACATTTGATACCAGATGCTGAAACCCCTGAGAACTTCGAGATTCCGAACGCTCATACCCCTGGTCATCGTCGCTTCTGCATTGGCGCTCGCGGGGTGTGCGCCAAAGGCTGCGCCACTCACTGGGCCGCAGGTGGAAGAAGCGCTTCCGATTCTGGAGTTGGAAGGCTCGCGTCGCATTGTATTCAAATGGCGCTATGCGGATCCCACGATCATACTGCAGGGCGAGGGTGTCGCGCGTATCACCGGGCCTGATAGCGCCAGGCTGGACTTTTTCGTGGCCAATGGACTCGGCGGCGGCGTAGCGCTGCTCCTTGGTGATTCCCTGATCGCTCCGAACGCGGGCGGTGTGTTGAGATTGCTGCCGCCCCGCGAGCTACTGTGGGCGTCGCTTGGCAGGCTGGCACTGCCGGGTGTCGCCGATACGGTGGTGACACGCAGGGGGGATACGATCCAGGCCGACATCGGGACGAACCCGGTATGGCGCGTCACGGTCGGGCCGGACGGCCTCACGAGGCTCGCTCGGCTGCGTGACAACAGGCTGCGCGAATATGTGGATCGCAGCGAAGATGAGGTGTTCTATGAGCATCCGACTGATCGCCGTGCACTTCGCATTACCATCCAGCGCGATGAGCGCGTAGCCGGATTCAGCGATGACATCTGGCACCCGTAGGCGCATAGCAGGCATACTGGCGTTGCTGCTGGTGTCCGCAGCGACAGGATGTGGACGCGGAGTTCTTGGCTATGGATTCAGCGGCGGCGGACTTCCGCCGCATGTTCGAACCGTTGCGGTAATCCCCTTCGAAAATCGAACTTCTGAATCGACGATTACGCAGGTGCTCAATGAGCAATTGGTCGAGGCATTCCGTGAGCGGCTTGGCGTGAGGGTTTCTTCCGAATCACGGGCGAACGCGATCGTGCGCGGCACGATCACCCGGTTCGATCCCGATGTGCCCGTTGCGTACAGCGCAGACCCGGCGCGAACCACCTCGGCGCGCAGACGCCTGCTGGTATCAATCGATGTTGAAGTGGTGGACCAGGTAACTGGCGAAGTCCTCTGGCAGAGACAAGGCATGGCGCAGGAAGGCGAGTACGCTGAACGTGAGGCCGAGGCAGGTCTCAACGACGCGATAAAGCGTCTCGTCAATGATGTTATCGAGGGAGTGCAATCCCAGTGGTAAGACATCGAGCCGGACGTGGATCCCTTGGATGCCTCGTTACGCTGCTTCTTGTTACGGTCGTGTTTTACTTCGGCTATCCCATTGGCGAAGCGTATTGGAAGAACTACCAGTATCGCGACCGCATGCGTCGTGAGGCGGAGTTCGCTCGCCTTCGAACGGACGACGAGATTCGCCAGCGCCTTGCGGCCTACGCCGACTCGCTGCAGCTGCCTGACGATGCAGGGGCCGTGAGGGTGGCGAGATCCGACACGCGAATCGTGATTCGCGCGCGGTATGCTCGCGTGTTCGACCTGCCTTTCACGACCAGGACGATTGAGTTCTCACCGTTCGCAGACAGAAGATTCTGATCCATATGATCGAGCCGGCCCCGGACCCGCGACGGAAGCTTATGGACTGGACCGCCGCGGCTGAGTGGCGCAGCGCGCTCCATGGCAGCGTGGTATTCACCAATGGTGTTTTCGACCTGCTGCATCCCGGGCACGTGGACCTGCTCTATGCCGCGCGTAACGAGGGAAATGCGCTCGTGGTCGCGATCAACACCGATGAATCCGTGCGCAGGCTCAAGGGGCCGTCGCGTCCGGTGCGAACCACGTCGGAGCGCGCCATCGTGCTTGCTGCGCTCGAGCTGGTGGACGCAGTGGTGGCGTTTGACCAGGATACGCCGCTCGAACTCATTCGCCACCTTCAGCCCGACGTTCTGGTCAAGGGCGGTGATTACACCGAGGAAACCATCGTCGGTGCGACTGACGTGCGCGCGCACGGTGGACGCGTTGTAGTAGTGCCGCTTACTGCCGGTCATTCCACAACCTCAACGATAGAGAAGCTTCGTGGCAACTGAGTCGTCTGAAACGTTCGTCCCGCGCGAAGGTCGTGCGCCGAGCTCGCTGCGCGCGGTTACACTCGAGCGCCAGGTGGCGCCGTACGCGGAAGGATCCTGCCTCGTATCGTTTGGCGATACCCGGGTTCTGTGTGCCGCGAGTGTTGACGATACGGTACCTGGCTGGCGACGCGGTTCCGGAAACGGCTGGATCACTGCCGAGTATGCGATGCTGCCGCGGGCGACCCGAACGCGGACGTCTCGCGAGCGCACCAGCCTTGGTGGTCGCACCCAGGAAATCCAGCGTCTCGTTGGCAGGAGCGTGAGGGCCATGGTGGACGGCTTCAGCTTCGGTGAGTACACGATCCGTGTGGATTGCGACGTGATCCAGGCAGATGGCGGAACCCGCACCGCTGCCATTACCGGTGCTGCGGTTGCGGTGAGCGATGCGTTCTCCTGGCTCGTATTGGAAGGGCGGCTGCCCGAGTCGCCCGTCAGGCGGATGGTGGCGGCGGTGAGCGTTGGGGTTGTGGATGGCGAGCCGCGGCTGGACCTCGATTACGACGAAGACGTTCGTGCGGCGGTGGACATGAACGTGGTTATGAGTGGTGAGGGGAGGTTCGTTGAAGTACAGGGAACGGGTGAGCAGGGTACGTTCTCGCGCAGTGAGCTGGATGCGCTGCTGGGCCTGGCAACGGACGGGATAAATGTCCTGCTGGCGCGTCAGGCAGAGGTGCTTGGCTGATGAGTGAGCGCGGCCTGCCGCAACCGTCAGGCAGGGATGCGGGGTCGGCAGATGATCGCGGCAGCTCGCTCTCGTCCGGCGCGAGTGCGAGGCTGGTGGGTGAGCGCGGCATGTCGCAGTCGCCAGGCGGAGGTGCCGGGCCGCGCAGCGAGCGCGATGCGCCCGACTCCAGGTTGCTCGTGGCTACGCGCAATGCCGGCAAGCTGCGGGAGCTCGAGCCAATGCTGCGCGCTGCGGGATTCGAGCCTGTGGGGCTGCACGAAGCCGGCATCCTCGAGGATGCGGCAGAGGACGGCCTGGAGGTGGCGGAGACCTTTGCGGGGAATGCATTGCTTAAGGCACGCTGGTTTCACGAGCGCAGCGGGCTTCCGACACTGGCGGATGATTCCGGCCTCGCGGTCCGGGCGCTCGGCGGAGAGCCTGGTGTGAGGAGCAAGCGGTTCAGTGGTCGCGCAGACCTGCGTGGGCGCGAGCTGGATGCGGCGAACAATGATATGCTGCTGGAGCGCCTCGGGGGTGAGCAGGACAGGCGTGCGGCGTTCGTATGTGCTGCGGCTGTGGTGTGGGGTGGTGTGGAGCTGGTGGGGGAGGGCCGGGTTGAGGGAGTGATCGTGGAGGCGCGTGACGGCGGTCATGGGTTTGGGTATGACCCGCACTTTCAGTCTGATGAACTTGGCGTGACGTTCGCGGAGGCGGAGCGAACGGAGAAGGAGCGGGTGAGCCACCGCGGGCGGGCGGTGCGTGCGCTGCTGGCTCAGATGAGGGAGGCCGGGTGGCGGGTTGGTGGCGGTTCGCAAGGGCAGGTAATTGGTGGTGGTGAGGGTTGACCCGGTGTCCGGTGCGGGCTACAATACGCGGTCTTGCGGGGCGTAGCGTAGCCTGGTATCGCGCCTGCTTTGGGAGCAGGAGGTCACCGGTTCAAATCCGGTCGCCCCGACCTGGCAGGACCCGGGCTGGCGTGTGGATGCAACGGTGGCTTGCGGGTGAGGGAAGTTGATGTGCCCCGAAGCGACAGTGGCTCCGGTGGTTGGCTGGACGGCGGGTGGCTCACCTGGGGGTTTGGTGGGCAGGAAGCGCCAGTAGCTCAGGTGGATAGAGCGGCAGCCTTCTAAGCTGTTGGTCGGGGGTTCGAGTCCCTCCTGGCGCGTCTGGGGCGGGGGTTCGGGCGCCGTTAGCTCAATTGGCAGAGCAAGTGACTCTTAATCACTAGGTTGTAGGTTCGATTCCTACAGGGCGCATGGGGAAACACGGACGGTCCGGTGCGGGCCGTCCGTGTAGTATTTTGGGGCGGAAGTTGCGGGGGTTGCACGGTGGGAAAGGGGGGTGTAGG
>DATGOL010000007.1:0-68427 GCA_035306065.1 Gemmatimonadales bacterium
CTCGCATCAGTGGCTTCCATTCCGGTTGGACATTTCCAGCTCCGTGGCATGCAGCAACTCTTCGCTCGCAAGGTGATGCTCGGCGTAGCCCTCATACATGTCGTACGACCCTCGCGGGGTGAGTGAACTCGGGTCGTTCAGCGCGGCACCGAGAATTCGAATTCCCACGCGCCGAAGCTGGTCGAGAGCTTCCATCGCAAGAGCTCGATCCGTGTGGCCTGCCCGCACCACGAAGAGCACACCGTCGGAAAGGCTGCCGGCAAGCGACGCATCGGCTGCCAGCAATGCTGGCGGGCAATCCATGACGATCACATCAAATGATTCCGACAGTGACTTCATGGTGTCTCGCATCCTTGCGCTGCCCAGGAGCGCCGGCGGCGATGTCGTTGCCGAACCAGCCGACATCAGCCACAGGTTGGTGGAGATAACCCGGATCACATCTTCCGGCGACTGGCCTCCAAGAACCACGTCCGCCACGCCAGGCGAGCGCGGCATGCTTGAAAGCCGGTGCAGGTGCGGACGTCGCAGATCACAATCCATCAGCAACACACGACTCCCCTGCTCCGCATACGCGACCGCCAGGTTGATTGCCGTCGTGGTCTTGCCATCCTGAGCGGTAGCACTGGTTACCGCAATCACCCTGGGGGCAGCCTGCTCGGTTGCCAGCACCATATTCACCTGCAGATTCCGGAACGCATCTGCGGCGAACGCTCTTTCGATCAGGCGGGCCCGGTCGTCTCGAAAGAGCCTGGAGAGCCTGTTCCCGTTCTGGTTTGGTCGATTCAAGCTGAACGTTCGGCTTGTCTTGCGCTCGACCGGTCGAATTCGCGGGATGACTGCAAGCCACGGAAGGTCCATGGCATCCTCGATATCCTCCCGACGTCGAATCGCGGTATTGCGAGCCTCACGAAGTACGGCTGCGCTGCCTCCCAGCATCAGACCAAGCATGGCACCCAGCCCGATCTTGAGAACGGGGCCTGCACCGCTCGCCGAGCGCGGCGGGGTAGCCAGGTCAATGATCGAGAGGCTGCCTGCATCTACTGCTTCATCGATGAGTGTGCGCTGGTATTCTGAACGAAGCTGATCGCCAACCTGTGTAAGTGCATCGAGCTGCATGGCGAGGCGAGCCTCTTCCACCTCTGCCGCCGGCAGCCGACTGAATGCGGAAGCGCGAGCATCGGCAACACCGCCAACGGCTTCCAGCCGGGCGCCTATCGAATTGGCGTGACTTCGTACGGCATCAATGAGTTGCCCTCGCGTGGACTCGAGCAGCGAAGCCATACGAATCACATCGGGATTGCTCTCGGCACTGCGATGAGGGCCCGTCGTGAGGGAGTCGTAGGATGCCTGCTGGCGAAGCAACTGTGTGTACAGCTGCGTAACCACGGGATTGGACGCAGCGCCCGCAGACAGCGAAGCAAGGCTGCGTCCGGAGTTGGTGGTGAGTTCGTCCAGCAGCGACTGGTAACTGCGGTACTCCACCTCGAGTGCTACACGCTGCACGTCGAGGTCGGCCATCCCGGCCTGGCTTGCCGCGAACATGTCCTGTGAGCTGTATGCCCGATTGCGCGCGCGAAGCTGGCTGATGGCTACCTGTGCAAGCGTGAGAACCGAATCATTCTGCTGTAGCTGTTCTTCGAGGAAAACTCGCCGGATACTCGCGGCCTCACGAGCCTCATCGCTGCTGACCTCCTTGAACACCTGGGCAACCGCATTCACTACGCTGACAGCGACTTCGGGGTCGTGCGACGAGAACCCGACGTCCAGCAGGTCGGTACGAGCGCGTGGCGCTACTTCGAGCAGGGCAAGCAGCGAGTCCACCGATGCGGCTTCAGGAATGGCGACGAGAAGCCCCGATTCCACGTCAGGCGCGGCGGCCATGGCGAAGCTCACGCCGTCCAGGTCCACCATGCGGCCGTACGGGACACGTATCGTTTTCTCTCGGCCACGGACTTCCATCTCCGTACCATGGAAACGGAGGTGGAGGGAATCTTCCACCTCACGAGAAGCGAGCCTTACGCTGTCGAGGATGGCCAGCGGAAACCCGGTCGGGAAAAGCCGGAGAGGAAGCACACCCGGATGCTCGATCACCTTCGATGCAACGGATCGGCTGGTAAGCACGCTGATCTCGGACAGCATAGGGTCCGTAGTTGACCGACCCTGCGCCTCCAGTGGGTCAATGAGCCCCTGGGTCAACGATGCGCGTGCATCCTGGAGACGCATCAGCGCCCATGCCTGGTACGTGGGCTGCGACCTCATGGCGATCGCCGCGGCCAGTGCGACAACCAGGGCCGCTACCGCCAGGACGAGCCAGACGTTCCTGCGTACGGCTCCGAGAATCCACCAGAGATCTGACGGAGCGGCCGTGGGTACAGTGGCTGCCAGCGGAACGGCCTGATGCAGCACCACAGGGTCGCTGCCAGAGGGCGTTGCCGCGCCCTCATTCGTAAAGCCTGCACGAAACCGCTTCATGCGAATTGCGGCGGACGCCCGCAGGTTCGTGAGGCAGCGGACGCTCTGGACTTGTGCAGTGTGCACCTGCGGAGGTGCGCGCGACGCGAAATCTCCATGGAGCTCTGTCCCGTATTCATCTGCCCGAAAGGGGCGTTGGGAACGAAGATCTGCTCCAGCACAGCGCCGCGCTGGTCCAGCTTTCCAGGCGCAGTCCTATTGCGCCGCTTTTGGGCCTGGATGTTACCGGACTGGACTGACGCGGCGCTGAGATCCGCAACAAGTCCGGCAAGGCCCCTGCCAGAAGGTGAGTTTGGTCACACTCCGGTCACAACAGAAGTAACGAACGGACGGCGAGTCCACAAGGTAGTGGCGTCGTATCCACAGATCCTGTAGTGGCCGCGCAACACCGAGTCGGAGGATGTGCAATTACGGTACATTCCGACCTCGGTCGCCACAATTACTGTCGCGCCTGCCAACAGCCCTGCCTGACGCGTACAGGCCATGCACGGGTACCGCCAGCACGGCAACTCAACCCGGCCGCACCATGAGTGCAACGGCCAGTACACCTAACGCAACAACGAAGACCGCTATCGCCGCGACCTTCATTCGCACCCGGTGGCTTCCGCCAAACTCTGCCTCCCTTGGAGGTACCATCAGCAATTCGAAGGGCCCCGTCGGGCTGTTCAATCGGTGCGGCGTCTGAAGGGACAGTTCTTCCCATGTGTCCGTCGCGCCCTGCGAATGGGCATGGGAAGGATGAGAATGCTGAACCGTGACAGTCTCAGCACAATCGGCTGCTACTGCCTGCGTCGGCGCTGGTCGCGGCGAATCCGTTACTGATTGGGAAGCAGATGGAATGGGCCACGACACCCCGCTGCTGCGCTCCTCCGTCGCTTGAATCACCGTGTCCGCAACCGACGGTGGCGGCAGCTCAAAGAGTCGCCCCGCTTTAGCCGTCGTTCCTGGCTCCGGCGGTGGCGACACAGCGTTCATAAGGATTATCGGAGCCGCGACTGCAGGAGTGGCGACTATCGGAGTAAGGGCGGCGGGAAGCGCGGCTGCGGGTGGCGCGGAGGCGGGGGTTGCGACGATCGGCGCGGCGGCGGGAGGCGCGACTTCTGGAGCCGCGACAGCCTGAGCTGCGGCCTGTGGAGGCGCGGCTGGCGGAATTGCGGCTACCGGCGTAGCGGCTGCTGGAGCCGCGACTGCTGGCGTATCGGAAATCCGAGTATCGGCGACCGGAGCCGCAGCTGGCTGAGTATCAGCTACCGAAGCCGCGACTATGCTCTCGGCCGGCCCTTCGGCTTCACGCGACGCCTGCGCCACCGACGGCAGAGCGGTCCGCACCGAGCTCCGGATCGAAACATGGTTGCCACCCCTCAACCTGCCGATCACCGCCGCCAGATCCGACACAGTCGATCCACCAGACGTACGCGCCGCTCCGACCGCGCGACCAAAAAGCTCACGATGCCACGGAACCCCGGCGTTTGCCGGAACTCTCTGCGCTACCTCCCCGCCTCCATCCGCCCGCACACTCTCCGTCGGCTGGTAGTTCGTCCACCTCACCACCGTCGTCGGCACCTTGCCCCGGTTACCACGACCCGCATCCGGAAGCAACTCGGTGAACGGCGCCGCATACGGCTGCTCATCCACCGACTCAACCCGCATGAACGCTCCCACCTCGCCTTCCGCTGCACGATCCCGCAACAGCATCACGTTCCACGGCTGCTCGAACACCGCACGGAAGAGCGCAATGTCTTCCCGTGCCACACGAGGAACCACACTCGTGCCGCTCAGATAGAACCCTATCACCGTAGCGCCGGCGCGCTCAGCCAGAACCATACGCTCTCGCAACGTGCGCGCTATCAGTCCGTAGACATCGCCCTCCTCGGACGGATACTCGCACTCGTCCCAGCCGTCGATCAGGGTGTAATCACGCTCCGAACGACGACAGTGACACAGGCTCCCGGTAAGCAGGCCGAAGCTGAAAACGGACGCACGGCCCATGACCCCTTCCACCTCGCGCAACGTGTCCTGCACGATGCAGATGGGGGTCGCATGGCGCGCCGACACCATCATTCGCGCCAGGATATAGTGCGAGTCGTGCCGAGGCAGCCAGTCAATTCCGCGCCCGAGTGTGCGAGTCCTGTGACGGATTGCGCTCATCAGTTCGTCCGGAACCCTCCCAGTGTTCACATCCGCTCGCCTGATCCCGCGTGCTCGGCTGCCTCGCCTCGCCACACGTCAGGCTCCACCATTGCACCAGCCAGCACATATGTCAATGAAGCATCGAGCACCAACCGTTCAGCTGCTCAGGGCTCACTCCCGCCGAGGCCGGTACTCGCAACACACGCACCACCCTCCAGCGCCACGCCAGGCTCCAGAAGCATCATGCAGTCGGACATGACCTGATATCGCTCGTTGAACTCCCGTTCCAGCCGGCTAACGAGTTCCACCGCATTCGCGAGCGCAACCGTATCCGTACTCGCTCTGCAGTACACCAGATACTCGCGCGGTCCGCCACAGGCCTTCGAACCCAGCGCAATCGTTGCGCAACCATCAGCACTGCTGCAACCATCCCTTCGCGCCAGCTCACGCGCAACCGTATTCAGTGAATCCAGTTGCGCCCGGTCAGACGCCTCATCGCCGGACAGCCTCACGGTGGCGGTAACCGCGCCTGATGCAAGCGCGGAATCAGCCGTGGGCGACACCTCACGCGGTGCCGATTGCGCACAGGCTGTCAGAAGCAGCGTGAACAGAAGCGCAGTCAGCAGCAACAGAATGCGTTGCAATGGCTGCCACGCCGGGCGCACGTTGAGTGCTGTACCGGTACCGCGAATCGAGGAACGATGCAATGCAGTCCTCCAGTCGAAAGTTGCATGGCCCGTGACACAAACCTCCAGGGGGTCGGAATGTGCCTACGCGCCTGGCCTCATCTTCTCCGAACTTGAGCGTACCAAACGCACCCGATTCCATCCTACCGTATTGGACAGCCTTTCACACCTTGCATCATCTTCGAGCGCTGCGGGCGCTCGAGTCACGGCCGCAGCCTTACTCCTGAAATTCCGACGCAGTATACACCGGCTCGCCTCCAACCGCAGTCATCAATACACGGGCCTCCGCAAGCTCATCCACCGGCACGCTCGTGAGGTCCCGATCCACCAGCACGAAATCGGCCAGCATGCCACGTTTCAATGTTCCAATCCGTTCTTCGTCGAATGCGGTCCATGCGGCATCACGAGTGTACGCCTGGAGCGAATCTTCAACTGTGAGTCGCTCATCGGCGCCCCAGCTCTCGCGCGAACCGTCGTGCGGGAAGCGGGTGACGGCGGAGTAGATACCCTCGAGTGGCGTTGGCGGCGCCACGAACCAGTCGCTTCCGAATGCGAGACGTGCACCACTCTCCTTCAGGGAGCGGAAGGAGTAGGCCTCATCCAGTCGTTCTGAGCCGATCACTCGCTCTGCCCATCGGGCGTCATCGCTCAGATGGTACGGCTGCACACTCGCGATCACCTGCAGCTCACCGAAGCGTGCACGATCAGCCTTTGCAACGTGCTGGGCGTGCTCGATGCGCCAGCGTCTGTCTCTGGGGCCGTTGGATTCAAGCACGTGCTCCAGCACGTCCAGCTCCAGTCGCACGGCACGATCTCCGATGGCGTGCATGATCAGCTGCAGGCCGGCAGCGTCTGCATCGCACTGGAGCGAAAGCATCTCGTCAGGGTGCAGGACCAGCAGGCCCGTGTCGCCGGGCGCGTCGGCATACGGCTCCAGGAAAGCCGCGGTGTGCGAACCGAGTGAACCGTCAACAAAGCCCTTCACCGAACCGATGGACAGCCATTCATCGCCACGCCCTCGTTCGGCAATAACGTCGCGCAGGCGTGGCCAGGTATCCAGCGGAATGGCGGCGCGGATGCGCGTACGAAGCGCACCGGCGTCGTGCGCGCGCTGGAAGACAGCCAGCTCCTCCCAGGTGCCCATGTTGTGCACGGTGGTCACGCCCTGCGCGGCCACATGGCTCATGGCCGCAGCGAGGGCGGCGTCTTCCGTCGTCTCGTCAGGCTGCGGCACCACGCGCGCTACCAGGCTCATGGCCAGATCCTTGAGCACACCGGTCAGGTCACCAGCCTCATTACGCACTACCTGTCCGCCATCCGGGTCGGCAACCTGCGATGCGATTCCCGCCGCAGCCAGGGCAGCACTGTTAGCCAGCGCCATGTGACCGTCCAGGCGGGTAACCCACACCGGATTCTCCGGCGTGACCGCATCTATCCAGCGCTTGTCAGGCAGCTCCCCGCCCCAGCTCTCATGATCCCAGTCACCGCCCAGGATCCAGCTGCCGGGCGGCAGCTTTTGCGCTTGCTCCGCGATGCGCCTCACGAACTCCTCGCGCGTGCCTGCGTTCCGCAGCTGAACCCAGCCGAGGCGAAAGCCACCCTGCAGGAAGTGCACGTGGCTGTCTATGAAGCCGGGCGCCAGGAACGCACCGCGCGCATCTATCACGCGTGCGGAACTCCCGGCGAGCTTGCGCACTTCCGCACTGGACGACACGGCTGCAAGCCGGTCGCCACGAACCGCAATCGCATCCGCCCACGGACGCGAAGGGTCTGCCGTCCACACGCGCGCGTTCACTACGGCGAGCGACACTGGAGGCTCAACAACACCCGCGAAGGGCATCGTCATCCGACTGTAGGTTTTAGGGTTGGCGCCGAAGCGCGGGATTACTCAGCTGCGGCGTTCCACCGCGTCACGGATATCGAGAAGGATCTCGAAGTAGAGCTGCTCACGTCGATAGGCAAAATCCAGCGACGCCATCTGCGAGTCGTCTTCAGTCGCCTTGGCGCGCTCGAAGGCCTCACGGTACATGTCGTCCAGGTTGGCCAGGATGCGATCGCGATTGCGTGACATACGGGAACGCGGCTGCTGAAGGGCAGAAGGAGTAAGACGCGGAGGTGTGTCGTCCGGCGTCTCCACCATCTCGTCGGCATCGCCGATCACGCGCGCAGCCGCACGCATCAGCATTCGCCGAGAGGAGATTGGTCCGGGCATTTCTTGCGGTTAACGTCGTGGCTTTGTGCCGTGCATGGCACGTTCGGAACGTAGCCCGAGTGCGGAACTCCAGCAACGGCGCGGTGAATGGTGAAATTGCTGTTCGCCACGACCTGCGCCGCACATTCGATAGCGCAGTCTACCGGCCGCGGGATTCCGTTCCGTCCACCACCACCGCCACGTTCGCGCGCAGTGCCCAGTGAACGCGTGCGTTGTTGTAGAGTGCAAAATCATTCGACACGATGTCCTCACCGCCAATGGGGCGGGCACGAAGCCGGAAGTTCACGACTCCGCTCGGGAACTCGTAGCGCAGGTCGCGACGCTGCCCTGGGCCCACCGAGCCCAGGAGCACCTGACGGCCGGATTCCCAGAGTATCCATACACTCACCGAAGACGACGGCAGCAGGTCGTTGTCCACCATTATCGTTGCCTGCGCGGGCCGGGCTTCGCCGGCCTCGTCGGATGTGTCCCTGCCATCGGGCGTGGATGCGCATGCAGATGCCAGCAGCATTACCAGAATGCCTGCCGCCGCTCGCAGCCCTGCACGGGGCAGCCATCGCGCAATACCGGTAGAGAGTCGATGGCACCTCAAGGCGAACTCATGGTATAATTCTGCATGCAGACGTTGCCGCTGGGAGCTGAAATTCCGCGGCACTTCGATTGCGTTTGCTCATGCTGTAACCGGCCCCCAGGCCGGGCATCATGGGGCGAAACCGGGTGAGATGGGCGAGATGTGGCCACGCCGAACCGGCGGGAGGCGGGATCTGGCCCATTTTGCGTCAAATACAACGACTGGGAGAACGGGCAATTGAACAACATAAAGGTCTTTGTGCTGCTTGCCGGAATGATGGCACTGTTCGGTGCCATCGGTGGCTATTTCGGTGGCCAGACGGGGATGATCATGGCGTTGTTGTTCGGTGGCGTGATGAACGTGGTAATGCTGTTCACGTCGCACAAAATGGTGTTGAAGGCGTACGGGGCCAAAATCGTGTCTGCACAGGACGCGCCCCAGTTGTACGAAATGGTAGACCGCCTGCGGCAGCGCGCCGGACTGCCGATGCCCACGGTGGCAATTGCGCCCCAGGCACAGCCGAACGCTTTTGCCACCGGGCGTAGTCCCGAGCATGCCGTGGTGTGCGTGACCGAAGGAATCATGAAGCTGGTGAGCCGCGAGGAACTGGAGGGTGTGATCGCTCATGAGCTCGCGCACATCAAGAACCGCGACATGCTGCTCCAGACGGTCGCAGCAACCATTGCAGGTGCAATCAGTGCACTGGCGAACTTCGCGTTCTTCTTCGGTGGCAGGGACGGCGATCGCAATCCGCTTGCGGGGCTGGCGATCCTGCTCGTGGCACCGATTGCGGCTTCGGTCATCCAGTTCGCCATCAGCCGCCAGCGTGAATTCAAGGCAGACGCAGTGGGAGCGGAGATCAGCGGCAACCCGCGTGCACTCGCAAGCGCCCTGCAGCGGCTGGAAATGGGGGCGCGTCAGATTCCGATGGACGTAAACCCGAGCGTGGCGCCACTTGCCCAGGTGAATCCGTTGCAGTCACTTCGTGGTGGCGGATTGTCCAAACTGTTCTCTACCCATCCACCAACCGTGGAGCGTGTGCAGCGACTGCAGGCGCTTGCCGTCTCGTGAAACAGGTCGTTTTGCGAGCTACGTTGTAACAATCAGGCAGCCTCGAGGCTGCGCATGGCTCGCGAGAGGGAGCAGGCCGCCGGAAGGGCTGCCGGGCTTTTGCGGGCTAGTCGCTGGAATCGCGTAATTCCGTAACCGTTTCGCCGTTTTCCCGGCCGGCAGAGTTCCGCTGGTCCACCACCTTTCCCCCGGCGAGGTGTTCCACAACGATGCGTTCGAGCAGCTGGGGAGTGACATGGTGATACCATACGGCATCGGGATACACCACCACGATGGGACCGCCTGCACAAACTCCCAGGCAGGGCGTTTCACCGCGCTTCACGCGCGTGGGTCCAAACAACAGCCCTTCCCGCTCGAGCAATCTCGGAAGCATGGCGTATAGTTCGCGCCCGCCATGTCCGGGCGAGCAGTATCCGCCGGTGCAAACGAATACATGGCGGCTGTACGGATCCATTCTCGGCGGCGCTGGAGTTGTGCTCATAGCATCCGAAGATAGCCACCGGCCTGCCCCAGGCGCAGCACGCCGCGGCGAGCTGAATGCGCAGCATGATCCGTGTAACGGAATAGCGTTGCGCAGGCGCCGCCCGGTGCAATCCCGGCACCTCGCTGGTCGGCCGAGCGAGGCAGCCGCCGGGTGAAACGCTTCGGCAGGGCTGGAGCTCGTGCTCGCGGCGCGGCAAGCTACGTGATCGAGCGATGGCTTCCGCGCAGGAGGCGCCGGACGCCGGCGGACCTGTGGGACCGGGTGTCTCCCGCACAGATGCTCGTTATCTCGTTCGCCATCCTCATCCTGCTCGGCACCCTGGGTTTTCGCTACCTGCCGGGACTGTATACCGGCGATTCGCTCACCTGGACTGACTCGCTGTTCACCGCCACCAGCGCGGTGTGCGTTACAGGGCTGGTAGTGGTGGACACGGGCACCTTCTTCACGCCTTGGGGACAGGCGTGGATACTGGTTCTCATGCAGGCCGGCGGACTCGGGCTGCTCACCCTCACGAGTCTCGTTATGCTCGGCGCTGGCAGGCGTCCGTCGCTTCGGCATTCAGACATGGTGGCAGGAGCCGGCACTGCACTTCCTTCTGTAGACGTGAAGCGCCTGTTGAGTCTCGTTTTTCGAACTACGTTCGCCATCGAGGGCACTGGCGCGCTGCTTCTCTACGCGGGCTGGATCGGGGAGTTCGGCACTGAAGGGGCCATCTGGCCATCCATCTTTCACGCTGTGAGTGCCTTCTGTAATGCGGGTTTCTCGATCATGTCACTCTCCTTCATGACCGAGACTTCGAATCCGATAGCACTCACCGTCACGATGATGCTCGTGATGCTCGGCGGGCTCGGTTTCCTTACGGTATCCGAGCTCGCATCGAGAGGCAGGCGTCGCCACGATAAACTGAGACGTCCGCTTTCACTGCACACGAAGGTCGTGATTGCAGGAACGCTCGCTGCCATCGTGATCGGGGCCGTGACCTTCGGCTACTTCGAATGGAACAACACGCTCGCGGAGATGTCCCGGTCCGACAAGCTGGTGAACTCCGCGTTCGCATCGGTCGTGGCGCGAACCGCCGGCTTCAACTCGGTTGACTTCGGCTCCGTGTCCGCGCCAACCGCGCTGATGATGATGATCCTCATGTTCATTGGCGGAGCACCGGCTTCAACCGCCGGCGGAATCAAGATCACCACCGCAATGCTCATCTTCGCGCTGATGGTCTCGAGGCTGCGCGGAAGGGACCACGTGAGTGCATGGAACAGGTCCGTTCCGGCTGAAACCATCGACCGTGCCGTTGGTCTCACGGTGCTGGCGGGAACCACACTCATTCTGGCGCTGTTCCTCCTGATCGCGATCGAGGCGCCGGCCGCCACGGAGGCGGGCGCGGATCAGGCGTTCATCAACCTCGCATTCGAGGCTACGAGCGCACTCGGAACGGTTGGTCTTTCCATGAATACCACGCCCACCCTCAGCGAAGCCGGCAGGCTGATCCTTGTGGCGTTGATGTTCATCGGGCGCGTTGGTCTCTTGTCTGTTGGCGCCGCAATAGCACTTGGCCCGCACCGGCAGCACTTCCGCTACGCTTACGAAGACGTGGCGGTCGGCTGACCTGCAGGCATCCGCTTCCCCCATCACTGCACCTTTCGGAAAATCATGTCCAGGAAACGCTTCGTCATAATCGGCCTCGGAAACTTCGGCAGTGGTGTGGCCGAGACGCTGGTTAATGAAGGGCACGAGGTGATTGCCGTGGACTTCTCTGAGCGCAACGTCGATCGGCTGGGATCAATCCTGGATCGTGCGGTGGTGGGCGACGGCACCTCACGAGAGGTGATCGAGCGCGCAGGAGGGGGCGGAGCAGACGCCGCCGTGGTATCCGTTGGTGATGACATCACCGCCAGCATTCTCTCCACACTCGCCCTGCGCGACGTGGGCATCCCCAGCGTCTACGTGAAAGTGATCTCGTTCGACCACGCGCGCGTGATGGAGAAGCAGGGTGTCACCGAGACAATCTTTCCCGAGCGTGACAGCGCAATTGCGCTGGGACACAGGCTGTCGTCATCAGGCTTGCTCAACTACGTGCGATTCGGCGGCAACTTCTCCATTCAGGAGATGGGAGTTCCGGATCGATGGGAAGGTCAGTCACTGCGTGAACTGGACCTCAGGCAGCGCTACCAGATTCAGGTGATTGCGGTGCACGACATGCTGCGTGACGAAGTGCTGCCGGTTCCGGATCCCGACCGGCCGCTAACGGCTTCTGACACGCTCATCATCAGCGGGCGTGAGAAGGACCTGGTACGCCTGGCGAAGCTCTGACCGCGTAATCAGCACGGAAGCTCAGCGGTCGTAAAGCAAACTCATTCAGCCGTTCGGGAGGCCCAGGGCATGGCATTGCCGCGCATTCATACGCCGAGCGGGCTCTCCATGACGGTGGTGAGTCCGCAGCGAGCGACCCGACCGCCAGTGCTCTTTCTGCATGGAATCTTTGCAGGTGCGTGGTGCTTTGAGCATTGGCAGCGTCGCTTCGCACATGCCGGGCATCCCACCTTTGCGCTTGACCTCAGGGGCCGCGACGGAAGCAGGCCCGTACACGACATCGGTCGCGTGAGGCTCGGGGACTACGTGGATGATGCCATCGAGGCAGCGCGCACGCTGGGCGGCCCAATCGTGGTTGGGCATTCCATGGGAGGCCTGCTCGCGCAGGCGGTTGCAGCGAACTGCACCGTGAACGCAACGGTGTTGATCTGCAGTGCTCCGCCGCGCGGAATCAGCCTTGCCACCCCGCGACTGGTGTTGAAGCAGATTCGACACCTGCCGGCAATGCTCGCTTCTGCTGCGCTGCACGGAAGCCGTGCCGAGCACGATGAACTTACCCTGCACCTGATGCATCACGACGAAGCTGATGCGGCTTTCGCGAGGTTCATCCCCGATAGCGGGCGGGTGGGTCGCGATATTTCGATCGGAGCGGTGGCGGTGGATTCATCGCGAATAGCGGCACCGATGCTGGTAGTTACGGCGACCGAAGACCGCTTCGTGGCGCCCAGGATAGGGCGGCAACTGGCTCAAAAATACGGAGCGGAGTTACGCGAGTATGCGGGGCACGCGCATTTCATCATTGCCGAGCCGGGCTGGGAGCGCGTGGCAGACGATGTGCTTCTCTGGCTGGCCGGAGCGAGCAGGTAGTTCTGCTCGTGCCCGCTGACCCCGCAGAAACGGGGTCGCGGAGGAACTGTGCGCTACTTGGGCTGGCGGGTGGTGACCACTTCGGCGGCCACCGGCTTGAGGCGCGGGAAAATCCGCTCCAGAAACCGTGTAACGAAGGGCGTAATTACCACGGTTGCCGCGATCCTCAGCGGCTGCAGGATCTTCACTACCACGTAAGCCATGGTGGCTGCGCCGAGGCCGCCCACTACCGAGTTCGGAGTCCAGCCGGCCCTGATCGCGAAATATGCCGTGCCGAATACGGTGGCGTGAATCACGAGGTAGACCACGAGTGCAACAATGCCGTACTTCGCGGCAATGTCTCTGAGAATACGAATCACGGAAACCTCTTCAGGATTCAGCGGAACGGCTCGAGTAGAGCTCAACCGGGCACCGAGCTGCCCGCGCAGCAGAAACGGACTGTGAGTCCTGCAAGGGAGTCTCGCGTGTGGAGCGTTTGGGAGCAAGTGCCGGCGGGAAATCGGCAGCATCGGCTAGGGGGGTCAACCTGCCCGGCGGGGCCGATACATTAGGACATGGCTTCCTTCGAAACGTTCATGGAACTCGAGATGCGTGTGGGCACCGTGCTCGAGGCAGAGCCTTTCCCCGAGGCACGCAAGCCGGCGATCAAGCTTCTGGTGGACTTTGGCCCGGAGCTGGGACATCGCCGGTCCAGTGCTCAACTCACACGCAGGTATGTGCCCGCGGATCTGGTCGGCAGGCAGGTGGTGGCCGCAGTGAACCTGGGTACACGCAGGATTGCCGGCTTCACCAGCGAGGTGCTGGTGCTGGGCGGCACACCGGAGGAGGGCGACGTAGTCCTGCTCCAGCCCGATGCTCCCGTTCCCAACGGGACCCGAATAGCGTAAGGCGGCCCGCCGCAGCGAGTCACCCTTCGCCCAACCATTCGAGGCAATGAACAACAAGGGATACGCAAAACCCGACGTCCTGGTTACTACCGACTGGCTGGCCGACAACCTGAACGACCCTGGAATTCGACTGATCGAGAGCGATGAGGACGTGCTGCTCTACGACATGGGCCATATTCCGGGCGCGCAGAAGGTGGACTGGCACGCAGACCTGAACGATCCTCTCCAGCGGGATTACATCTCTCGTGATGCATTCCAGGCACTGCTGCGCAGGCTCGGCATAGACAACGACACCACCGTGATCTTCTACGGTGACAAGAACAACTGGTGGGCGACGTACGCGTTCTGGGTGTTCCGGCTGTTCGGCTTCGAGAACGCGCGGATGCTGGATGGCGGGCGACTGAAGTGGGAGCAGGAAGGCCGTCCGATGACGACCGACGTGCCGAAGTTCGAGCCGTCGAAGTACGAGGCGCCGGAACGTTCGGACTCCGAAATTCGCGCGTTCTTCCAGGATGTACTCGGCCATATGAAGTCCGGCCATCCCATGGTGGACGTGCGGTCACCTGACGAGTTCACAGGGCGCAAGTTGCACATGCCCGACTACCCGCAGGAAGGCGCCCTGCGCGGCGGCCACATTCCCGGCGCCCGCAACGTTCCCTGGGCACGTGCTGCCAACCCGGATGGCACGTTCCGTAGTGCAGACGAACTTCGTGCCATCTACGAGGGCGAGATGGGTCTCTCGCCGAAGGACGACGTGGTTACCTACTGCCGCATCGGCGAGCGTTCATCGCACACCTGGTTCGTGCTCACGTACCTGTTGGGCTACGACAAGGTGCGGAACTACGACGGAAGCTGGACCGAGTGGGGCAACATGGTTCGTGCTCCGATCGAGAAGTAATCAACCTCCATCACACACTCATCGTCATGACATCAGACGCCGTTGCGGGGATTGTGAAAACCGGCCAGGGACCGAAGCCGCCTTCAAAGGTGGTTCTTTCCTGGGCAGGAGAGCACCGATTCGACGTCGGTCGTGAGGGTGGTCCATCCATCAGGCTGGATTCAGATGCGGAAACCGGGCCGTCGCCGGTAGACGGCTTGCTTGCCAGCCTGGCGGCCTGCGTCTCGACGGACGTGGTGGACATCCTGGCAAAGCGCCGCACGCCAGTCGAGGAGCTGACGGTGAACGCAACGGGGGTACGCGCCGACGCCATACCAGCCCGCATTACGCACGTGACGCTGGTGGTGCGCATTCGCGGTGCCGGTGTCGAACGCGTTCATGCCGAACGTGCAGTGGACCTCGCGGTCAACAAGTACTGCTCGGTAAAGAACACGCTCGACCCTGAAATGCCGGTTGAGTGGGAGCTGGAGCTGGTGGAAGCCTGACGTTCCCGATCGTCAGCGACTGAAGTTCGGAGGGTCGATGCACGGCAGAGTGTGCATCGTGTCATACAGAAACTGTTGCCTGCGCACCGGCGAGGTTCGTCAATCCGACGAGGCCTCGCCGTTGTCAATTCGCGCAGCCTCGTATGCCATACGCGCCTCACGATGATACGGGTTTGCGGTCAAGGCCTCCACGAGCAGCCGCACCGCCTCCCGATCCTCGCCCCTCGCCCTG
Source organism: Gemmatimonadales bacterium (assembly GCA_035306065.1). Classification (GTDB taxonomy): domain Bacteria; phylum Gemmatimonadota; class Gemmatimonadetes; order Gemmatimonadales; family Gemmatimonadaceae; genus JBBQHX01. The sequence goes on from DATGOL010000007.1 coordinate 15,309, forward strand.
GCAATCACTGCCCGCGTGTACGCCAGGTCTGCATTCGAGTAGGGGTTGTTCGCCATTCCACGATGGGTGGCAAGGCGGCGCTCTGCCTCATCAGGATCGCCGAGCCGGGCAATTACCCGTACCAGGCGACGGTCGTTGGGCTGCGGCCTAGGGGTGTTGCGGAACAGGGGCTGCAGCGCCTCACGAGCCGCAGTACTGTCTCCCCCTACGATGTACAGGTCTGCCAGCTGAGACTGCAGCCCCGCATTCAGGTTTCCACCGGCCTCGAGTATGCGCTGCGCCTCCTCGAGCGTCGTGATCGCCTCGTCTAGCTCACCTGCCACTGCGGCCACATGTGCATAGCGTGCGCGAAGCCCCCAGTTCTGGGGCTTCTGCGCAACGAGCTCACGGAAGAATTCCAGCGCCTCACGCGCGTAACCTGTTTCAGCGCGAAGCGACCAGCCGAATGCCGCAACGTCGTCACGCCTGTCGCGCAGGTAGGTGGACACCGTGGGCGCAGTACGCACATAGTTGTCCGACACACGTATGGCATCCACAATACGCGAGTGTGCGAGGTACAGCGACTGCAGCTGACCGGACAGGCTTGCCCGTACGCCGATATCGGTTTCGAGCGCGAGCGCACGCTCCATTAGCTGCGTCTGCCTGTCGAGCGCGGCAGGCCCTGCACCTCCCTCCTTCTCCGCACGCTCAGCCACGAGTCTCGCCCAGGCCGAGTAGGTGGGAGCATAGCTGGAGTCCGTGTCCCTCGACCTCACTATCCACCGTTCTGCTTCATCAAAACGGTTCTGCTCGCGCAGCAGCTCGGCATACGAGAGCATGGTAGGCTGGTATCGCGAATCCCAGGCAAGCGCAGTATCGAGAAGCGCACCGGATTCGGCAAGCCGAGCTGCAAGTGCCTCGTGAGCACGCGCAACACTGTCGGCCAACGCACTGTTCCTGCCTGCGCGTCCCATGGCAACAAGCCGCGCACTGTCTGCAGCACGCGAACCGCGCGCGCTGTCCGACATCCATAACCTCCGCAGGGAGTCCGCAACGTTCGTGTACGTCTGCGCCCAGTTGCTGGCAAACACGGACGTGTCGCCGGCGAGATACGCGTTCTGCCTTCGTACCAGCGTATCCACGAACGCGAAGGTTGCCGGATCCTTCACACGCAGGTCGCTGTGCGTGTTCATCGCCTTGTGATTCAGCGGATGAACCTTCACCGGCGATATGAACGCCTCATAGGCCTGCGCGAGGAACTCGCTTTCGTTGTTGGCGGCGTAGTAGTCCAGGGTACGGTTACCGGCCATGGCATCGTAGTACAGCTGCCTCACGCGCCGTGATTCCGCGTCCGTGAATGCCTGTCCGTGAAAGAGGTGCACGTACTCGTGATTGAGCACGTTGCGCTCCTGGTGCGAACCGCGCTCCACGTACTCGATTCCCGCGGCACCGCTGCCAACGCCGCGAATGTCCATCCACTGGCGGTTGTCGAAGGTTGTTGCACCGCGGAAGAACGGCCGCTTCATGGCCTGGGCGAGGTCGTGGTGCAGCGGCGGAATCACGAATACCTTGCCCTGCCTGGCGATCATCTGCAGGTAGGCGTAACTCGGCCCGAGTTGCTGGCGAGCCATCTGCCTTACGCGCGTTCCGGGATAGTAGGCTAGGTCCGCAAACACCGCGTCGAAGGCTGCGTCCGGCGGCACTTCGGTGGTCGCTATCTCCCGCTCCAGCGAGTCGAACGCGGCAACCGCGTCGAACTGCTGCTGCTTTACGACTGCTGCGAGTCCGTTGTGTGCGGGGCCATAGTTGGCCTTGCGATCGAGGATCTCCATGAACGCTGCCTGCGCCGAATCCAGCCTGGCAGCGCGGTTCATGTCGTACGACATGTAGAAGGCGGAACCACGGAACATGGATGGCAGCACGCTCTCGGGATTAACCGCCTGAAGCTGCCGGGACCGCTCGATTGCCGCCTGCACCCTGCCCTGTGACACCAGCGAATCGAGGCCGAGAAGTGCCACTCGAACGACCGAGTCGCTGGGGTGCGCATAGTCGGCGTACGTGAGGTGCGTGTGACCGTTGCCGAAGTGCCAGTGTGTCAGGTAGTGCAGCGGGTCCAGTTCGAGCGCGAGGTTCCACTGCGCTGCCATCTGCGGCAGCTGCCTGGCGTCTACCCGGCGCCAGATTGCGTAGCCGTAGTGAAAGCGAGCGTCAGGGTCGAACGGATCCAGCTCCACGGCGCGGCGCAGGGGCGCTTCCGCGGCTGCGAGCTCCATCTTCCAGAAGAGTGCATCCGCTTCCAGCACGAAGGCTGCGGCGAGATCAGGATCCCAACCCTGTGCCCTTCGCGCCCATTCGAGTGCGTTGTCGAATCGCTTCTCCAGCAGGTGGATTCGCCCGGCCAGTACAGCGGCTTCGGCATCCCGGGGATTCTCCGCCATCAGGGAGTCGGCGATTGCAGCGGCGCCGTTCAACGTCCAGGCTGCGATCTGCAGTTGTGCGTCGGCCAATCGAGCTGCGCGGTTCGACGGCTGCTGCTCCCTTGCGGCGCGCACCAGTGAACTGGCCGCATCGTACCGATGCATGCGTACGTTCAGCTCGGCTGCCGCGAGGCGATCATCGAGCGACGCGCCCGTGGTCGTTGTGTCAGCGAGAATGCGGCGGGCGTCATCCCATGCGCCCAGCCTTACGAGTGTCGAGGCGCGGCTGCCTCGCGAGAGATTCGTGTTCGCGAGCGTGGCCGCACGAGCGGAGGTGAGTGCGGCGCGTGCAGCATCCACGTCATCAACCAGGTTGGCGTTGCCGCTCGTCGCTGCAACTGCAACGGGGCGCTCACCAACAGCGCCGGCCGCGCTGGAGCGCTGTGCAGGAATGGCTGCTGAGCACAGTGCCAGGGCCAGGGCGGCGGACGCAGCCGGGAAAGTGTAGCGTAGACGCATTTCGTCAGGCAGGATGACAGTAAGTGCCGGAGGCGCGGTAATCGTTCCTGCAGCGTGGCCTCATGACGTGTTCATACAAAATATCCATATGTCGCGCGCATTACTGCCAGCCGTTCGGCACCTCGTTCAAGTGCAGAGGGGCATGTGACGCCCGTCACAAAACAATGTGAGCGGAAATTCCTGACATGGCCAGTAGCCGGAGGTCCGCTGGTGCGGTTGTGGAACCGGCCCGCGTCGATGGCCAGTGATAATACAGCGCGGTGGCACGGGCCTTCCCACGTAACCAGGTGCGTGGCCGGAATCCGTTCGTTCCACGCCCACCGATGGCTCATTTTTCACCGAGCGGAAGGAGCGAAACATTCATGCTGTCAATCAATCGAATTTTGCTATCCAGTGGTATCGTTGCCGCAGCGGCCCTGGCGGCTTGCGAACCTGCTGATGATCGGGACGAGTTCGCGATGGACTCTTCCATGATGCTGGACACCACTGCGCCGGCTGCGGCTCCAATGCCCGTGGAGACGCGTGGCTATGAGACCGACGCCCAGATCCTGACGTTCCTCAAGACCTCGAATGCGTTCGCGATCGAGGACGCCGAGATCGCTACCGAGCGTGCGACTACCGACGCCGTGCGCGAGTTCGCAGAGACTGTTCATGACGACCATGAGTCGCTCCGCGAAAACCTCTCCGAGGTTGAGGGGAACGTACAGGCGACGGTTGATGAACTTGGCGAATCCGACGAGCTCGTGAGCTTCCATCGCGATGGCGTTGAGTCGCTGCGAGCCGTAGAGGGCGCGGACTTTGACCAGGCGTGGCTTGAGCACCAGATCGAGATGACCGAGCGGTCACTGAATGGCGTTGAGGCAGCCCTGGCGGCCAATCCGACTGACGAGCTGCGCCAGGCGCTGACGGAGGCCCAGACGGACCTTCGTGAGCATCTCGAGAAGGCTCAGCAGCTCAGGACGGAGCTTACCAATACCGCCACCTGAGCCAGTGAAGCGGGCTTCAGCCCTGAGGTGGGTACATACCTCAGCCAGCCTGCAGTGAAGTGACTACGGCCGCTGCCATGGAAAGAATGGCGGCGGCCGTTTTCACTTCCCGCGGTAAACGATAACGTGTTATTATTATCGAGTCGCGTGCTGACAGATGCGACACCTGCACCCCAGCCGCGCGACCTGCCCGCACCCGCCCGTGAACCGTCAATCTCCGTTGCTCGCCCTGGCGCCTACCCTGTGCGCCATTCACTGCCTGGCAGCACCCATAGTCGCGGCAGCTGCGCCCGCGCTCGGCAACAACCCTGCGATAGAGTGGGGGGCCCTGGTCTTTTCCCTGGCGGCAGCGACGTTCACGTTCCGGCATCGTTCCCTGTCGCGACTGCCAGCGGTGTTCGCAGGTGCCGGGTTCGTCGTGTGGGTGCTGGCGCTCACGTCGCTCAGCCATTCCGCTGCGCACACGCCCGTGCTGGTTGCGGGTAGCATAACGGTTGCCGTCGCGATGCTGGTTCAACTGCGAGTTACCGCGCGCGGCCACGACTGCCACTGTCACGCCTGCGTTGCAGACAGTACGGAGCTGGCGCCTCCGGGCGAGCGTGCGGCTCTCGGATAACTGGTAGTGTCGAGGGCAGGGCTCTCGGGAAACTGACAGAGGCGAGTGCGCAATTCCGGTGACGCTTGTAAAGGCGACTGCACGGTTCCGGCGACACTCATACGGCTGAGTGCGGCGCCAGCGAAGCTCGTTAGGCCGAGCGCGCCCCGCCCGCCACGCTCACCCTTCGGCCAGGCAGCCCGCTACAGGATCCCCCACAGGTCGCGCGACACGTCCACGCCGAAACTCCATCGGCCGTACCGCAACCCGCGCGCAACATCCAACCGCAGCAGGTCGAACAGGAACAGGCCGGCCACACCTATCGAGGGATAGACACCCTCACGACCGCCCGCCGCATCGCCGCCCACGTAGGCAGCGTGGACATAGGGAGCAATCGTCATGCTGGCCGGTGCACGGCCGAAACGGCCCAGCGGCACCGCAACAAACGGCACGGACTGCCATAACTCGACCCGCTGGCTGACTCCCACCCTGCCTGTCAGCGAGTGATAATCGTACCCCGGTGCACTCGTCGGGCCACCCAGGAACACCCGGTGCTGCGGCAACGGATTGCTGCCCACCACGCCGGCCACCGTCGTTCGGCTGAACACTCTCCTGCCCGAAACTCTGCCCTCGACATCGAGTGTCATGGATGCGCGGCCGGCGAGGTCTCCACTGCTCCCGCTCCCGTAAGGCATGGCAAGGGAGACACGACCGCCCCACCGGTACACTGTACCGGCGGGACCCTCCATGTAGCGCGTGTCACCCGAGAGCGACGCAGACGCACCGTGTATCTCACGAACGGGAAACGTGCGCTCATAACTTCCGTTCGCGGGGCTGGCGTGAACGTACAGTTGACGGTGCGTTTCGTACGCGCCCTCCAGCCGCCACCTCACGCCCGCCGCATTGCCGATGCCGAGCCTGACGCCAGCCGCACGTACCTCGTAGGGATTGGTGTAGTCACTGCCGAACTCCTGCGCCGCAAGCGAATTTCGCGCGCGGGAGGTTTCTGCAATGTCGCCCATATCGCGGTGATCCCACTCTGCAAAAAGCTCCGGCGTAAAGCGCACGTTGTTCAGGGTGAGCGCCATGCGTCCCTTCGCCTTCTCATCCTCGAGACCGTACCGTGCGTGCGCCGAAAGGCTGAAAGCCGGGATCGGTGTCAACAAGCCGCCCGTGCCGAGCGCCAGCCCTTCAACCCGGTTCACGCGTATGAACTCGGACAGCCCGCGCCCGGACAGTGCAACCCCACGCCCGCGATCCAGCGCTCGCGCCCTAACGAGCTCCTCGGCACGCGCCCTCACGAGTTCAACGTCCTGCTGAGTCGCCAGCCCGACATCCTCGGGAATGGAATCAACCACCAGGCCACCGAACGGATAGCTGCGCAGCTCGTCCGGAGACAGCGCAATGATCTCCGGCCCGACAAAACGGTCAGGCGGCAGCGACTGGTTCACCTCGTAGCAGCAGATCTCCCAACGTCCGCGAATAATCCCGCGCGCAGGAAAATCGAGCCAGCGCGCAGTTCTGGCCACTTCAAGCTCCTGCCGGCGCGGGAGCCAGAAACGACCCTCCACCAACCCGTTCTCGAGCGTGACGGTGAGTGTCTCTATGCGCTCGTCGAGCACCGCAGCACGAGTAAAGGTGAGTGCCATTCGAGCCAGCTGCGCAGACTGGCTGTCCAGGTAGAGCGTTCCGACAACTGCGGGGCGCGAAGGATCACGAGGCCTCACGCGCACCTCGTTCACGGTAATCGTGCGATCACCCAGTTCTATGCGAACCGAGTCGCCGAGTGCGTAGTCGTAGGTAGCGCGTCCGAGCGGCGAGAGCGGATGTGGAACGTCCCGCACATCATTGCCGTCGCCAAGCCTTATTCGATCGGGAAAGTTGTTCTGGATTATGCCGTAGCGATCCCGGTAGTAACCGATGTCTCCCGGTAGCAGGAGGGTGTCTCGCAAGCCCACCAGAATCTGCTTGCTCTGGTTGGGCGCCTTCCAGAACACCTGCACGGCTATCTGGTCTGCCTTCACGATCTTTGGCGGCAGCCGGAACTCGTCACCGAGCTGGGCGAGGAACGTGAGGTAGCCGCGCGCCATTGCCTGGTAGTCGCGCAGCCCGGTGTCTGCCAGCTGCTGCTGGCGCAGGCTGATTGCGCTGTTCACCAGCGCCAGCACAGACGGGCTGTTCCACTGTCCCTGCTGCGCGCCGGGCGCGGTAGTGTCAGCCTGTGCGGCGAGCCCGGCCGGGGCAAGCAGCGCAAGGCACAGAAGCGCGGTGCGCAGAAGCCTCATGCATGGCTGCGGTTATGCCCCCGGCTTGCTGCCGCTGGCGTCATGTGGCCGGAACGCACTCTTGGCAGCGCCCGTACAGAACCACCTCGTGACTTTCAATCTCGAAGCCCTTGGGCGCCATCTGTGACAGCCCGGTGGGGCACCCGTGAACCTCGAACACCAGGCTGCACTCCCGGCAGCGGAAGTGGTGGTGGTGACCCAGGTGAGCCCGCTCGTAGCGAGGGGGCTCGCCGGGCAGTTCCACGGTAGTGAGCCAACCGGACTCCTGCAGGCTGCGGATTGCCCTGTAGACGGTGGCAATTCCGAGCCTGGGCACCTCGGCCTGCGCCATCTGCAGCACCTCGGTGGGTGCCAGCGGGCGGTTGATGCTCTCGAAGACGCCCTGGATGGCGCTTCGCTGGCGTGTATTCCTCAACATATGACCCGAAATCTAACCCCCTCGCCGGTTGCCACGTTCGGGCGACCTCTACGCTGCGGCGCTTGCGCCGTGGCTGCCAGTCACCGAGACTCCGTGCACGCGACATGCGCGCCACACGATGCCCGTACGAAGAATGCCTCCTGCTCCATCCGGTCGTGAAAACGCTTCCGATGCTGAAACCGGCGGTGCCAGCCAGGCTCCTCCGGATGGTGATATCCTCGCGCTGAGCGCGGAAGTGGAGCGCCTTACGCGGGAGCGCGATTCGCTGCGCGACGCACTGGCCCGTAGCGGCGCTTCGAGAAAGGCCGAAGCGTGGCCCGAGCGACTGATCGAGCGTTCGCCGCTCGGCATTTTCCGAACCGATCCCGAGGGTCGCTTTCTCCAGGTGAATCCCGCCTTTGCGGCCATGGTGGGATACGACTCGCCTGAAGATCTGATCGGTGAGGTGGCGCACGAACTCCTGACGCCAGAGCGCACCGCTGGGGAACGGCCGCCCACCGAATGCGGCGACCAGAAGTCTGCATCCGAGCGGCGATGGGTTCGGCGGGACGGATCGGAGATCGTGGTTCGCGTAACCTCGGCAACGGTTAGAGGCACGGATGGAGACCCTGAGGGCTGCGAAGCGACTGTTGAGGACATCACGGAGCAGCGTCGGCTCGAGGCATTGCGGCGACAGGAAGAGCGTCTTGCGAGTCTTGGACGCATGTTCGCAGGCATTGCACACGAGCTGAACAACCCGCTTGCGGCCATCTGTGGATTCGCGCAGCTGCTTCGCCGCACCAATCTGGATGGGGACGATCGCGCGGCGATCGAGACCATCGAGCGCGAGGGCCAGCGAGCAGCGTCAATCGTGAGGCAGCTGCTTGCGTTCGCCAGGCACGATGGCTCCACTCGCGTGGAAACCGTGGACGTATCCGAGGTACTCGGTTATACGGCACGTTCTCACCGCTACGCGCTGGAAACACATGGCATTCGCTGCCTTGTGGACGTGCCCGAAGCCCCGCTCTGGATCGTCGCGGACCGTGCTCAACTCGAGCAGGCGCTGCTTAACCTGCTGGTGAATGCCCGTCAGGCATGCGAAGCCTACGTGCTTGCGGATCGTGATGCAGACAGTGCCCTGCCCAGCGAATCGCGCGAACTGATGGTAAGGCTCGCCGCATGCAGGAGCGCGAACAACGTGTGCATCGAGGTGGCAGACAATGGCATCGGAATCCCGGAAGAGCACCTTTCGATGATCTGGGACCCATTCTTCTCCACGAAGGCCGAAGGTGAAGGATCAGGGCTCGGACTGTCCGTGGTACATGCGAGCGTGGAGTCACTCGGCGGAACCATTGACGTTCATTCCGTGCAAGGTGAGGGAACGAGTTTCCGCGTCAGGTTTCCTGCAGCTCCTGCCCCCGAACTGCTTTCGTCCGACGGCGACAGCGCGCGCACCGAACGGAGTGCGCTGGACATACTGCTGGTGGGGTCGGCACCGATCGCACCTGCGTTCGCAGAAAGGCTGCTGGGCGCGCATGGTCACGCGGTGATCTCGGCGCCCGGTGTGCAGGCCGCAACTCTGCTGCTGGGCGACGCGGATTTCGACGTCGTCATCATCAACCTCCCGACTTCAGGTGGAAGCTCGCCGGTTGAAGTGGTGAAGGCCCTTGGGGACATGTGCACGAGGGCACAATCGCGCGTGGTCGTGGCCAGCCGCCGGATGACGAGAACGGTTCGCGATGCGCTGGAGCAGATGGATGGTGTCGTTATGCTCGACCACCCCGGCGATGTAAACGAGTTGCTGGCTGCCGTTGAGCGGTGAGTCGCAGGGAACTACGGTGCGGGCTTCGCCTTCACCAGCCAGCCCCGCGGATTCAGACGTGGAGCGCGCGCGACATCTGGTACTGAGATACGGGTGGAACAGCACGAGCTACCAGTTGGTGAATCCCGGGTTGAAGCTCTGGTTCGACGGCGATGCTGTTGCGGGATACGGACTCGCTGCCGGGAGGCTCGTGGTTGCCGGCGCACCGGTGTGCACACCCGAGCGACTGGGCAGCGTGGCCGTGCACCTGCAGAACTTTGCAGCAGGGCTGGGTAGAAAGGTGTGCTACTTTGGCGCTGGATCTCGCCTCGAAGGCGAACTTCCCGCCAGGGTTCCAAACAGCCGGGTGTTGCTGGGCGCACAACCGGTGTGGGACCCCTCGGTGTGGAGCAGCAAGGTGGAGTCTCACGCCTCGCTCCGAGCCCAGTTGCACCGGGCGCAGAACAAGGGCGTGGCGGTGAGCGAGTGGAATGCGGGTGAAGCACAGGACAATCCGGCACTCCGCGCGATACTGGATCAGTGGCTCGGAACGCGCGGACTGCCACCCATGGGTTTCCTGGTGGAGCCGGACACGCTGGGCAGGGTGCTCGATCGCCGAACATTCGTTGCAATGCGAGGTGGCGTGGCAGCCGCCTTTCTCATTGCGACCCCGATACCGGCCAGAAGCGGATGGCTGATCGAGCAGGTTGTACGTGGCCCTCGCGCACCGAATGGCACGAGCGAGCTGCTGGTGGATGCGGCAATGAATGCGCTCGCAGCAGGCGGAAGCAGTTACGTCACACTTGGCCTGTCGCCGCTGTCCGCACGCGCGGGGATCACGCAGGAAGGTTTACCGGCGTGGCTGCGGCTCACCTTCGCCTGGGTGCGCGCGCACGGGCGGAGATTCTTCAACTTCGAGGGACTGGACGCATTCAAGTCGAAGCTGCGGCCCGATGAGTGGGAGCCTGTGTATGTGCTCACGCCAGGCAGGTCATTCTCACCGATGGACCTGTATGCGATTGCGGGAGTGTTCGGCGGTGGGTCGCTGCCGCTCTTCCTGATGAAGGCAATGGGAAGGCGGACGCGGTGATGGCGTGAGAGGTCCGGTCAGGCTGACTGGCGCCTGACGGCCTTTCACACCTCCTCCACCAGCGCCCGCTCGTATGCATCCAGCAGATCTGCCCTGCTAAGCATCCCTACCAGCCGGCCGGCTCCCACACCCTTCGCGGACACAACGGGCATGACATCCATTGCCCGCGCATTCATCGTTCGGAGCGCAGTACGAAGCGTATCGTCCGGACTCACGGAAATCGCTGGTCCTGCCAGGTCCATCGCCATCAGTACGTTGGCCAGTGAGCCTCGATCCAGCATGGCGTCGCGCAACTCGGTGTGGCTTATCAGCCCCGCCAGCTTCCCTTCCTGGTCAACCACCGGGAGTACCATGGAGCGCGCCCGCTCGCTGGCAGTAAAGATCTGGGTCATCGTGGCGTCCGGCGCTACCGTAACCGGATTGCGCGTCATGGCCTCGCTCACGTGCACCCGCTCCATGAGCGCGCGATCGGCACCCTGCGCAATGTGCTCTCCACGTCGTATCAGCCAGCCGTCGTACAGACCGTAGGGTGACATGCGGCGCGAGGTATAGAACGCAAGCACCGACACGATCATCAGCGGAAGTATGAGTTCGTAGTCGTCCGTTATCTCGAACACCATGAAGATTGCGGTAAGTGGCGCTCGTGTAGCACCTGCCACCAGCCCCGCCATCCCCACAAGGCCGAACGATTCGGGGCGTATGTCCAGCAGAGGAAGCAGGTCGTGCAGAAGCATTCCCACTCCGCCGCCGAAGGCCGCTCCAATGAACAGTGTAGGCGTAAACACGCCGCCCGATCCGCCCGAACCAAGCGTGAGCGAAGTCATCACGATCTTTACGGCCGCTATGAGCAGCAGGAACCACCAGGCCTCGCCTCCAAACACCTGCATGGGAATGCGCAGGTGACCATCTCCGGTGAGCGCACCCACGGCCACCAGCGCCAGTGCACCGACCACCGCTCCGCCCAACACCGGGCGCAGCCACGCCGGCCCAGGCAGCCTGCCCATCATATCTGACGTGGAGAAGAACACTCTCGTGTAGGCAGCGGAGAGCGCGCCGCACGCGATGCCGAGGAGTGGAAAGAGAAACACCACCGCCCACCACTCGAACTCTGGCGCTGCCGGAACCGCAACCACCGGCGCAGAACCCAGAAAAGGCCGTATCACGAATGACCCTGCGACGCTCGCAATCACCACGGGGCTGAATGCGCTCACAGCGAACGTGCCCAGCACTTCCTCCAACGCGAAGAACGCTCCCGCAAACGGTGCTCCGAACGCACTGGAAATTCCCGCGGCTGCGCCGCAGCCTACGAGCACCCGGCGGTGTCTGGATGAAAGCCTGAAAATGCGCCCGATGGCAGACCCCAGGCCCCCACCCAGCGTTGCAACCGGACCTTCGCTTCCCGCCGAGCCACCGCTTCCCAGCGTGACCGCTGCGGCCACCGTTCTGATTGCGACTGGTCTTGCTGGAATGCGGCCTCCTTCCTTGGCAACCGCACGCTGCATGTCCGGAACATTCTGCCCGTCAGGCAGCTTCGAGACCCTCACGATAGCCCACGCAAGCCAGATCCCCGCCGCGGTGAGCATCGGGTGGTAGATGGCAGCCGCCACCTGCGGCAGCCGACCCTCGGGAATTCGGTGGAAGACCAGGTACGCCAGGTCGATCAGCTTGTAGAAGGCCACCACCCCGAGCCCCACCGCCACGCCGATAAGTGCACCGAGCACCAGCAGAACCGCGCCTTCATCCCACTCGCGCAGGCCAATCCGGTCCATGATGCGAGTCCACCAGTAGCGCATGTACGCGCTGGCTCGCGAGGGCACCAGGCCGGACGGCAGCTGCGGAATCTCCATCAGCGCATTGGCGGGATGAGAATTCTCCTTACCACTCCTTCTCCGATGCCTCCAGCTCTGCCAGCAGCGTGGCATAGCTCTCCAGGCGCTCGCGTCGCACTTTCCCCAGCTCCACCGCCTCGATCACGGCGCAACCGGGTTCCACGAGGTGTTTGCAGTCTGCAAACCTGCATTCCGAGAGGAACGGCTCGAATTCAGGGAACTCATGCTGGAGGTCGCGAGATGGATGTCCCCACAGGCCTACCTCGCGCAACCCTGGCGTGTCCGCCACGAAGCCGCCGTCAGGCAGCGGAGTGAGAAGCGCGCCAACCGTTGTATGACGCCCCTTGTTGACCGCACTGCTCACGGCACCAACGCGCAGCCTCACGCCGAACAGGGCGTTGATGAGCGAAGACTTGCCCACGCCGGAAGGCCCCGTGAGTGCCGATATCCTGCCGAGCAGTACGTCGCGCAGCTCATCGAGACCTTCCCGTGTTTTCGCACTCGTGAAGTGCAGCGGATAACCAATGGTGTTGTAGTAGCCGAACCGTGCCTCGAGCGCTGACCGGTTTACGAGCTCGCTCTTGTTCAGCACGATACGGGCCGGCAATCCGTTCGCCTCGGCAATCACCAGGAACCTGTCGAGCATGCGCTCGTTCGGCTCCGGACTGGCAGCCGCGAACACCACCACCACCTGGTCCACATTCGCAACGAGAACACGTTCGCCGCGCCTGCCACCCGGCTGGCGGCGCTTCAGGCTCGAGTGACGCGGCCGAATGCCGGATATCGCCCACGAGTCACCGCGTTCTTCCGGCTCGATGATTACCCGGTCGCCTACCGCAAGCTTTCTGGGCTCCTCCAGGCTTTCCGCCGACTTGCCCGGTCCCTGGTCCCGAAACTCCGCTCGGCGATCCTCGTGAATCTTGAGACGCCCGCGCAGCGTTGCCTCCAGGGTCTCACCGTCATCCGCGAGAATCCTCCACGTGGCGCCCGTGCTCTCGAGCACGGTGCCCAGGCGTTCCTTCAGGTCAGGCGCCATCTTCCTCGCGCATGACATCCCACCAGCGGCGGGTGCTTCCACCCTCCTCGGCCTGGCGCCGCTGCACCAGCTCATGGAGAAGCAGTTCGGCCTCCTCGAGCGTCAGGCTCCGCACCGCATCCAGTGCTTCGGCTTCCGTAGCCGCTCGCACGATGAACTCCGTCTCCAGATGCCCTTCGACACCCTGGGAACCCATGCGACGCCATTGGAGAAAGAGCAGGTAACCACCCCATGGCGCGCTCGCGTCGCCTGTGACATCTGCAGTTGCCTCAACGCTGTAGGCGAATCCATCCGGACCCTCCAGCGCAGCCGGACGCTTGTGCACTGCAGCATATCCCCCCACCGTCCTTTCATCACCGGCATCGTGGTCAGGAGGGAGAAACCTGCTCATGACAGCTGCCGCTTTCAGCGCTTGCCGCGCACGATCTCGCGCACGATGCTGCCCGTCATGAATGCCAGGTTCGCCGGACGTTCAGCAAGCCGACGCATGAGGTACGGGTACCACTGCGTTCCGAACGGAACATACACGCGCAGGTTCATGCCGTCACGTACCAGCTGCTCCTGAAGGTCGCGACGAATGCCATGCAGCATCTGGAACTCGAACTTATCCGGGCTGATTCCCTTCTCCGCAATGAACTTCCTGGCCTCGGTGATGATGGTCTCGTCATGCGTTGCCAGGCCTGGATAGTTCCCCATTTCGAGCAGACGCTTCATCTGGCGTACGTAGGCCTCGTCAACATCGCTCTTGTCGGGATAGGCAATCGATGCCGGCTCCTTGTACGCACCCTTGCACAGCCTCACGCGAGCGCCGGAGCGAATGGCGTTCTCCACGTCCTGCGAAGTACGGCGCAATGCGGACTGCAGAACGATGCCGACATTCCCCGGAAACGACGGCCTCATGTACTGCTCGAAAATCTCGAGCGTAACCTCCGTGTAATCGCTGCCTTCCATGTCGATTCGCACGAAGGTGTCCTGCAATGCAGCACGCTCAACGATCCGGCTGAGATTCGAGATGCACAGTTCCTTGCGCACATCCAGCCCCAGCGCCGTGAGCTTCAGCGACACGTGAGAATTCAGCCGCTCGGCGTGAATCCTGTCGAGCAGCATCAGGTACTGCTCAACGGTTGCCTGCGCTTCGTGCTCCTCATACACGCTCTCGCCAAGCACATCCAGCGATGCCGTTGCTCCGGTGGCGTTGAGCTGACGCACTGCCTCGATTGCTTCATCGATTGTTTCACCCGCTACGAAACGCCTCGCGAGACCACGTGCCAGCCTGTTTCGCTTGACGAATCGAAAGATCTTCGGCTGGTCCGACAGGTAAAGGATGGTCTTGCGAAGCATAGAGAAGGGGCGAGAAGTCAGCGGCGCTCCGAAACCGCCGGAGTCAATGAGCAGCAGTCAGCTGGGAATGCGACAGATACACCCGCGTGCACGAAAGCTAGCGGGCCATGGCCACGGGCTATACCCGTGGCCAACCCCGACCCTGAACCGGCAGCCGGCTGCATTTCCGACACGCAGCAGTCATCCGGTGGTAACAGGGTCACCTGCCAGCGGCTGGAACTGCGTCGAGAAACAGCACCGGATGCTCCTGTCCCGGCTGCAGCGAGTCATCGAAGTAGTTCCAGATGGTCAGGCCGTCGTCAGAGGCCGGGTGCAGCAGGACGGTTGCCAGTCGTGCGAGACGCTGCGCTCCGGGAACGATCCAGGTTCCTGCGGGAAGGGTGGCGGAGCGCGACCGCCAGTTGCCATCGAGCGGACTCAGCATGGCGTGACCCTGGAATTCTCTCGGCGCGCGCACGATGCTGTTCGGCGTGAATGCACTTACTTCGCCGGTCCATTCTTCAGAAAGCTGCTGCATCTCTACCCCATGGCGCTGAAGCACGGCCACTGCAGCGCTGTCACGCTCCGGAACTGCGAATGCGGCAGGCACCAGGCCCCACATCGCCACGTCGAACTTGTCGTGCACCGGCATTTCCGAAGAGACTATGGTGCCCGGACGGCTGAAACCGGGACGCATGCCGGGCTCGGCGATGGAGGAGTCGCCCGTGCTTTCGAGCAACTCAACGAGAATCGAGTCCGTGCGTGGCGAAGTGGTTACGCGTCCGCGAACGGGAACTGAATCGCGCCCCGCGAGCGCGATGGCCTCGCGATCCAGCTGTTCGGTGATCGCGATCAGTGCGTCACCTCGTTCTGCAACGAGCGAAAGAAGCTCCCTGACGAACGCGGTGGTGCTCTGAACCCGGCGCTCGAACGGATCGTGCGAGTAGGCTTCCGACAGCACGCTCACGCGATTGCGGAGGCCGTAGTAGTTGGTACCGAAGCGGGGTACGTGCTCGAAGGTGAACCAGCCTCCCTTGCTCGGGCTGGTGGGGTCGTCACGCCCTTCGACTCCGCGAAAGTTGCCGTAGTCGTAGGTCTCGTATCCGTGCCGATCCCTCACGCGCTGCCTCAACTCGGGGAGGATGTGCTGCCGGGTCCACTCACCCGCGGGAATGGCGGGAAAGAGTGAAGGGCTGTAGGTGAGTGCGTAGCCGTGGTAGCTGCCGTTGGTGGCGTGCAGGTCTACCAGGACGTGCGGGTCCCACTCGCCGAGGAAGCTGAGTGACGCGCGGGTTTCCGGTGCCTCGGCCTTCATGTAGTCGCGATTCAGGTCGAGGTCCTGGGAATTCGGGCGCCTGCCGATTGTCTCGGGGCCGTTCTGCGATCCGCGGTTCTGTGCCTGCGAACCCCAGTTGTCGTTGCCGTCTGCATTGTAGATGGGCAGCGCAACGAGAACGATGGAGTCCAGCACGTTAGGCCCGCGCTGCGCGAGCAGGTCGCGGAGAATTGCCTGGAGCGCCTCCTTGCCTTCAACCTCACCGCCGTGGATGTTGCCCTGCACATACACAATGGGCTTTCCGGTAGCACGGGCCTCTGCAGCGGTGGAAACAAGCGGTCGTGAGGCAATCACGTACGGCAGGTCGAGTCCGTTGCCGGTCGTTCCGAATACGCCCCGTTCCATGGCGGCACCGGCAGCCTCGAGGCTGTCGAGAAACGCCACCACGTGCGCATGGGAGCTCGTCTCCAGGTACCCCGTGGCTTCCGCGTGCGTACGCGGCAACTCGCCGAGGTCTCCGTTACTCGCGCAACCGACCAGCGCACCCGTTCCGGCAAGGGCCACGAACAGCGACGCCGCACTGCGACTCAGGCTTCCACCCGCGATCATAGTTTCTCCTTCACGAAACGTGTCATCTGGTTATAGAGGTGAATACTGCTGTTGCCACCGGAAATGGAGTGCGTGCGGTTGGGGTACATGAGCATGCTGAACGGGCGGCCCAGTTGCACGAGGCTGTCAGCGAGAATGAGAGTGTTCTGTGAATGAACGTTGTCGTCTCCGGTTCCATGCACGAGCAGCAGCTCCGCACGGAGGCCCGCGAGGTGAGTCATCACCGACGTCTGCCTGTAGCCTTCCTCGTTGAGCCGCGGAAGCCACATGAATCGCTCGGTGTAGATCGTGTCGTACAAACGCCAGTCAGTAACCGGCGCTACCGAGATGCCCATGCGGAAAACGTCGCCTCCGCGAGCCGTGGTCATGGCCGTCATGTAGCCACCGTAGCTCCAGCCCCAAATGCCGATCCTGCTGCCGTGAACCCAGCCCTGCCTGGCGAGCCACTTCGCGGCGTCCACCTGATCCTGCGATTCCGCCATGCCCAGCTTCAGCTGCGTAGCCTTCCGGAAGTCGCGACCACGCCACGCAGCACCCCTGTTATCCACGCTCACCACAACGTAACCCTGCTGCGCCAGCAACTGGTGCCAGAGGTATCGCGAACCGCCCCACGCGTCGCTGACCGTTGGAGACGCCGGTCCGCCGTACACATACATCAGAACCGGGTAGCGGGTGCGCGGATTGAAATCGGGCGGCACCACTCGATAGGCATCCAGTCGCGTGCCATCCGGCATGGGGATCCGGAAGAACTCCGGAGCCTTCACGTTCAGCGCCGACACGGTTCGCTGCAGGGCAGCGTTGTCCTGCAGCACACGCACGCTTCGCATTGCGGGCAACTCGTAAAGCACTGCAGTGGCGGGCCTCTCGATCGTGGAATGGAAGTCCACCAGGTATCGTGAATCGGGGCCGATGCTCACGTTGTGGGTGCCCTTCTCCGTCGTAATGCGCTCGGGACGTGCGCCTCCGTCCAGTGAAACGCGATACAGCTGACGTTGTGTGGGATCGGGTGCAGCAACGGTCACGTACACGAAGCCCCGTGTTTCATCCACGCCGGAAACGCTCAGCACATCGCTCCCATCGCGCGTGAGCTGCCGCACCACTTCACCATCCCGCCCGTACAGGAAAAGCTGGCGCCAGCCGGTACGATCGCTCAGGAGCAGGAACTGCCGGCCGTCCTCGAGCCAGGTGATGTTCTGAACGTTCACGTAGGCCCTGTCGCTGTCGCTCGCCACAACGCGCCCCTGCCCGGTGCTTGCGGAAAGCAGCATGATGTCCACCCGGTCCTGCTTGCGCGGCATGCGCTGCACCACGATTGAATCGGTGCCGAGCCACTCCATTCGCGCCACGTACTGGCCGGTGTCCGGGCCCACCTGAAGCCAGGTGGTTCCTCGAGTGGCAAGGTCTGCAACGCCCACCCGCACACTCGAGTTCTGCTCACCTGCCTTGGGGTATCTCAGCACCTCCACGCTGGGGTACTGCCCCAGCTCGTTCACCAGCGCGAACTCCGGCACCGCAGACTGGTCGAAACGCCACCACGCAATCCGCCGGGAATCGGGACTCCAGCGGAACGCGTCCCGCAGCCCGAGCTCTTCCTCGTAAACCCAGTCCGTGGTGCCGTTGATGATGTTCGGGCTGCCGTCAGTCGTTATGCGAAGCTCCTCGCCGCTCTCGAGATCGGTAACCCACAGGTCGTTCGCCCTCACATATGCAACCTTGCGCGCGTCAGGCGAGAACTTCGCGAACATCTGAAGGTCCGGATCGCGCACTTCGTCCACGATGAACGAAGGCACAGCCAGGCTTGGGTCCGGCTCGAATTCATTCGAGTCCGGCGCCGGCGTGGTTGAACGCACGATGGGCGTAACCTTGCGCGTGGCAAAGTCGTACACGTGGTACATGCCACGAGTGTTGGCGCGCCACACGCGAACCGAGTTGGAGAACAGCAGCGCCTTGCGCTCGTCTCCCGAAAGCTCGATCGCTTCAACCGTTATGCGGTCTCCACTGGCATCCACCAGGCTGGATGCTGCAGCCATGGTAGTCACGTTGCCGCTTACGAGGTCAACGCGAACGATGTTCGAGCCACCCTGCGGATCTGAACGCACGTCCAGGTACGAGCGCCCGTCCTGCATCCACACCAGGCTCGGCATGGGCGCACTGCGAAAATCCGCGCTGAAAATGCGCTCCACCGTAAGCGTTCCTGCATCCGGCGGGGATTCCGTACCTCGCTGTGCCTGCAGCGTGCCCAACGGAAGCAGAACTAGGAGGGCGAGGCCAAGCCTGATGCTCGCCAAGGCGAATGTGTGAGTTCTCAGCCCGGGTTCTGGCATGAACGGCATGGTCCTTTGGCTGGTTAACGGAGACGCCTGCCTCACGCGTCATCCGGGTGAAATCTCTCGCCGCGCGCCGCCATCGTAACCAGCAGCTCGGCCGGCGAGAAGCGCTCTCCAAACCTGTCCTGCAGCGCCTCCATTCGACGCACCACGTTCGTGAGGCCCTGCGAATCCGTCCAGCGGAACGGGCCGCCGAGGAATGGTGGAAAGCCGAAGCCGAAAACGGCTCCTACGTCTCCATCCCTCGCGCTGCGGAGAATGCCGCCCTCGAGACACCTGACGGCCTCGTTCACCAGGGCCAGCACCATGCGCTCCTGAATTTCCTCGGCGGGCAGATCCACCTGCTCAGCCTGCGGAAAGAGGTCATACACGGATGAGTCCACTCCCTTGCGCTCACCCTCCTCATCGTACTTGTAGAACCCTTTCTTTCCCTTCCGGCCCGTTCTGCCATCCGCCAGAACGGACCTGAGCGTATCGGATGCCCTGATTCGCGAGCCGAACGCCTCGCGCAGCACCTCGGTCACCTTTCCGGCTACGTCCAGCCCCACCTCATCCAGCAACGTTACCGGACCAACCGGAAAGCCGAAGGCTACCATCGCTGCATCCAGGTCTTCGATCTGCACGCTGCTGTCCAGCAGCTGCCCCGCTTCATTCAGGAATGCAGCCAGCGTACGCGTGGTGTAGAAGCCCGGCCCGTCGTTCACCACTATCACGGACTTCCCGAGCAGCTTGCCGGCGGCAACTGCCATGACGACAGTCTCATCACTCGTCATGGTGCCACGCACAATCTCCAGCAGCGGCATCCTGTGCACCGGAGAGAAGAAGTGCATGCCGCACACATTCTCCGGCCTGCGAGCAGCAACTGCAATTTCGGAAATGGGAATGGTGCTGGTATTGGACGCATACACGGCGCCCGACCGCATGCCGCCTTCAGTCTCGTGCAGCACCTGCTGCTTCAGCTCCAGGTTCTCGAACACCGCCTCGACAACGATGTCGGCCCGGCCGAAGCCGTGAAGCTGCGTAGTTCCGCTCAGCAGCGACATGGCATCGTCCATCTCGCGCCTGGTCATACGACGGCGCCTCACGCGATCGCGAAGCACGGTGCGCACAGCAGCCATTCCCTTGCCTACCGCCTGATGTGTGGTGTCTTTCATCCTCACCGGCACACCATGCTGCACCGCAATCGTCGCAATGCCCGCACCCATGAAGCCAGCACCGATCACCCCCAGTGAACGGAGAGGTGCCGCAGGCTGCACGTTGCTGTCCACCCCGGTGTCCTTCTTGAGGGCGGTCGTTGCGCGAAACAGGAACATGAGCTCACGCGCCACGGGGGAGACCGCAAGCTCGCCGAACAGCCGAGCTTCCTCCTGAGCGCCCCGTACCGGACCATCCGCATACCCGCGTGCAATCGCGTCCATTGCAGCATCGGGAGCGGGATAGTGGCCGCCACTCCGCTTCTTCGCTGCCTCACGAGCCTTCCGGAGTACTACGGACCGCCCCACCGGATTATCATCCAGCAGTACTCGTGCGGCGTCACGCGGCCGCCCGTCCTTCCGCGACCGCGTTCCGTTCACGAACTCCATCGCCCGCTCGCGCGCAATGCGCTGAAGGATGGATGGATGCACTACTTCATCCACAACGCCAAGCGAAAGGGCACGCTTCGCTCGCAGTGGCTTGCCCGTCAGGATCATGTCCAGGGCCGCACGCAACCCGATGAGCCGCGGAAGTCGCTGCGTTCCGCCCGCACCCGGGATCAGCCCAAGCTGAATTTCGGGAAGCCCCAGCGTCGTTTTCGGATGATCACTCGCTATGCGGTAGCTGCACGCAAGCGCCGTTTCCAGCCCGCCACCGAGACACGCGCCATGTATCGCCGCGATAATCGGGAAACGGGCCTCCTGAACCCTGTCCAGCAGCTTCTGCCCTTCCCGGCTCAGGCTCTCCGCCTGCTGCGCAGTTCGAACCGACCGCAGTTCGTCAATGTCAGCTCCGGCAATGAACACATCCGGCTTGCTGCTCGTCAGGATCACGGCCTGCACGGCCTCGTTCGCCGAGAGCGAATCGATCAACGCAGCAAACTCCTCACGCACCTCGCGCGACAGCACGTTCACCGACTCACCCGCAACGTTCAGCGCCAGAACGGCAACACCGTCAGAGAGTGTGGACGTGAAGTGGCTCATTCGCTCCCGGCCGTGGAAAGTATTCCCGTGAACGTCACTCATTCTGTCTCGACCACCATGGCGAAGCCCATGCCGCCCGCGGCACACACCGTCATGAGCCCGAACCTCCCGTCACGCCTCCGCAACTCGTTGAGCAGCGTGGTGGTTATGCGGGCACCTGTCGCACCGAACGGATGTCCGATGGCAATGGACCCGCCCATCACGTTCAATCGCGCGCGATCCACCTCACCCACCGGCGAGTCGAAGCCGGCACGGCGCGCCCACTCACGCGATTCGAATCCCTTCAGGTTGGAAAGCACCTGCGCGGCAAATGCCTCGTGCATCTCAACGAGGTCCATGTCCTCCAGGCGAAGCCCCGCACGCTTCAGCGCAACGGGCGCTGCTAGCACCGGCGCCTGCAACAACTGCTCACCGGGATCCAGCGCCGCGTACGCGTACGAACGAATGAAGCCCATTGGCGTGTAGCCAAGTGTGCGCGCACGTTCCTCACTCATGAGCAGCACGGCAGACGCGCCATCCGTGAGCGGCGAGGAGTTGCCTGCCGTCACACTGCCGTACTTTCTGTCGAACACGGGCTTCAACGCAGACAGTTGCTCGATGTTCGTTGACTCACGAATGCCGTTGTCCGCAGTGACTACGGTCTGCAGGTCGGCACCCGTCCACACTGGCGCAATCTCCTCTGCAAGTCGCCCATCTGCAGTGCCCGCAGACGCCAGCCGATGCGAGCGGAGCGCAAACTGGTCCTGCTCCTCACGCAAAATTCCGTTCAGCTTTGCCATCTTCTCCGCAGACTCACCCATCGTCTCGCCGGTAGTGGGCTCCGCGATGGCGGGCGTGATGGGCACCAGGTCCTTCGGCCTTATCGTGGCGAGCGCTGACATCCGCTGGCGCGCATTCTTCGCCCGGCTCGCGGCCACCAGCGCGTCCGACATTCCCGCGGAATGCAGCACCGGCACGTTGCTCAGCGACTCGGCCCCTCCGGCAACCGCCACTTCCGCGTGGCCGAGGATTATCTGGTCGGCTGCGTCTGTAATTGCCTGGTTGGACGACGCGCACGCCCTCCCCACCGTGTAAGCCTGCACCCCGCGCGGGAGCAGCGGCATGAGAGATATCTCGCGGGCGATGTTCGGAGCCGTGACGTCCTGCAGCACCGCACCGAATACGAGCATCTCCACCAGGCCGGGATCCAGCTCGGCCCGCTGCAGGAGCTCACTCACTGCCCGCTTGCCAAGATCAATGGCACTCACGGACCTGAGCACCGTGCCCGCCTTCGCAAAGGGAGTACGGACCCCGGCCACTATCGCTACCCTGCGTCCACCCGGATGGCTCGACATGCCCTGAAGGTTATAGTGAGGAGCACGATTTTGCTGGTGCCGCGCTCTGGTGTCCACGCATTCCGACCCACTTCGATCATTCATGCTGCCGTGACAACAGCCGTGCCAGACCTTCTGATAATCGGCGGTGGAATCACGGGTGCAGGAGTTGCCCGGGATGCGGCCCTTCGCGGGCTGCAGGTAACGCTCGTGGAGCGGGACGACATTGCCTGCGGCACCTCCAGCAGGTCGTCCCGGCTGGTGCACGGCGGCGTACGCTACCTGGAGCACGGCCATTTGCGGCTGGTATTCGAGTCCAGCCGCGAACGACGTATCCTGCTGACCACAGCACCGCACCTCGTGAGGCCGCTCTCCTTCACCTGGCCGGTTTACCGCGGTACGAGGCTGCCGCGCTGGAAGGTGGGCGCCGGCCTCGCGCTGTACGATGCGCTGTCACTCTTCCGAAACGTGGGCCGGCATCAGCGGCTGAACAGCACCGGTGTGCTGGAACGCGAGGCCGCACTCGAAAGCAACGCGCTGCTGGGCGGCTTCGCGTACTGGGATGCATCTACCGATGACTCCCGGCTTACGCTCGCGACGGCGGTTGACGCAGCCGTTTGCGGCGCGGACATCCGCACTCATACCGAGGTGCTGGAGCTTTTGCGTGACGGCTCGAGGATCGTGGGTGCGCGAGTGGCGAACACGCTTACCGGCGAGGAGTCCGAGCTTCGTGCGCGACTGGTGGTGTCTACGGTTGGTCCATGGACGGACGAGCTACTTGGCCGCGACCCCGGCGCCGTTCGCGAACAGCAGACGGTACGCGGCACGAAGGGTGTTCACATCATGCTTCCGCGTGAGGCAGCCGGCAACGCCGGTGCACTCACCCTCATCGCGCCAGCCGATGGACGAGTGACATTCGCGCTGCCAGCCGGAGACTTCTCACTCATAGGTACCACGGACACACCCACCGACGAGCACCCGGCCACGGTTCGTGCATCGCAGGCAGACGTAGCGTACCTGCTGAATGTCGTGAGGCACTTCTTTCCGGGGCGCGACACTTCTGAACGGGACGTGGTGAGCAGCTGGGCCGGCATCCGCCCGCTCGCAGTAGCTGGTTATTCCGACGGCCCGTCCTCGGCATCACGCGAGCATTCGATCGTTATGCATCCATCCGGCATGCTCGTGGTTACCGGCGGAAAGCTTACCACCTATCGCAGCATGGCGGCCGAGGTGGTGGACAGGGCCGGCTTGGCGCTGGGGACCCGCCTGGCCGATTCCGGCACGGCGGAGCGACCGCTTCCCGGGGGCGATTGCGAGCCCGAGGCCGAGCGTGCCGCCGCCGAAAGGGAGACCGGAAGCGCCGCGCTGGCGCTGCGCCTGTCCCGAGCGCACGGCAGCGGGTGGCGATCGGTGTGGTCACTCACCAGCGGCAGCCCGGGGCTCGCCGAGTACATAACGCCGGAGCGTCCGTACATAATGGCGGAGGTGGTGCACGCAGTACGGAGCGAGTGGGCGTACACGCTGGCCGACGTGCTCGTGAGGCGCGTTCCGCTGGCATTCGAGACGAGCGACCACGGTCGTGAGGCAGCAGTGGCTGTCTCCCGCGTACTGGCCTCTGAGCTGGGGTGGAACGAGAACCGCCGTGAATCCGAGCTCGCGCGGTACGAATCGGATATCACGGCGATTTTCGGGGCACAAACGGAGTAGCGAACTGGCGCTGCCACGCGAAGGTGTTCCCTGGCGCGGCAAAACCGCGCCGGCGCGCGACTACTCCGCCACTGTCTCGTGGATCGTTGCGAGCCTGGTGATCTTTAGCCTGCGCGTGCGCCCCGGGAGCTTCAGCACCACGTCTTCGCCAACTGCCTTGCCCACGAGCGCACGACCGATCGGCGACGCCATTGACACATGGCGTTCGTCGAAGTCTTCCGAATCACCGAACACCAGGGTGTAGGTGTCGGTGTTGCCGGTGTTCAGGTCTTCCACTTCCACACGCGAGCCCAGCCCAACCCTGTCCATCGGGATCTGGCTCACATCCACCTGCGACAGCTTGCTCAGGCGCTGGTGCAGCTGCCCCAGGCGTGCCTGCACGAACTGCTGACGCTCCAGTGCAGCCTTGTACTCACTGTTCTCGCGCAGGTCACCGTGTTCTACTGCCTTACGGATCTCGTTCGGAATCACGACATTCAGCTCGTGCTGAAGGTTCGCAACTTCACCGCCGAGCTTCTGCTTGAGTTCCTCGATCATCACTATCTGCGAAACGGCCCGGCCTTACGCGCACGTCGGGTGCACATGGCGGTCCAGGGCGACGGATAAAAGCGCAGCGCCCGGCCTCCGGGAGGCCGGGCGCTATGTCTTGAATGTTCCGGAAGGTATCACTGTTCGAGGCGGCCCGCGAGAGGGCTGGCCGCCGCGTTCAGCTGCCAGGCGCTACCGCCCGGCCAGCTCCCACGACTCGATCACCGCATCCGCTGCCTCCTGCGGACTGTCCGTGAGCAGGATGAGATCCATGTCTCCGGGGCTGATCTTGCCCTCCGCCAGAACGCGCGATCTCAGCCAGCGGATGAGGCCGGCCCAGTAGTGCGTACCGAAGCAGATGAGCGGAAACTGCGAGATCTTGCCGGTCTGGATGAGCGTGAGTGCCTCGAAAAGCTCGTCCAGCGTACCAAATCCACCTGGAAAGTTAATGAACGCCGAGCTGTACTTGATGAACATCGTCTTTCGAACCATGAAGTAGCGAAAGTTCACCAGTGTGTCCACGTAGGGATTTGAACCCTGCTCGAAAGGCAGTTCGATGTTGCAGCCCACCGAATGCCCGTTGGAGCGCGTGGCGCCCTTGTTGGCGGCCTCCATTATCCCCGGACCAGCGCCGGTAATGATCGAGAATCCTTCCTCTGCAAGCAGTGCAGCCGTCTCTTCGGCGGCCCGGTACATGGGGTCGTCAGGCGCCGTGCGTGCCGAGCCGAATATGGACACGCCCTTGCGAATGTTGGAGAGTACGTCGAAACCCTCGATGAACTCACCGGTTATTCGCATGACGCGCCAGGGATCGGTGCGCGTGAAGTCTGCCGCGGGCCCGCGTTCCTGGAGTAGCTTGCTGTCTTCAGTGGTGCGTCCGGCAGGGCCGTCGCGTATGGACTGGTCAACGATCTTCTGAGGAGATGCAGCTCGCTGGGAGCCGTTGTCTGCGCGTTCCGATGGCGGTACGCGACCTGCCATGCGGTGTCCTTCCTCGGTGCGTTCGCGCAGGTACTCGGTTGAGTCAGCCTCGGCCGCGGCCCTGACTGCCTGGGTTGCCCGCTTGCCGCCCGCTGTCTTGAGGGTGGGCTTCCTCGCTGGCTGGCCGGACGTGGAACGTTTTCCAGGCTTCTTTGAAGGGGAATCGGACATGAGCTATGGCGGGAGTTGTCTGCGTGCCGTTCAACAGGGCGCGGTGGGCGCAGTTTACGAGATTGCCGGGTGGAACGGCAAGCTAAGCGAGCGCAACACACCCCTGTCGCTCCAGCCGCCCGTCCATTTTCTTGCCACAACATGACGTCCGTTGTGATCCTCGTTGCAGACGGTGCGCGTCCCGACACACTGAAGTCCGCGATGGACGGCGGCGCATTGCCCTCGCTCGCTCGGCTGCGCGAGGAGGGCCATTTCGATGTCGTAAGCAGCGTTTTCCCGTCTGTTACCGGTCCGGCCTACACCCCGTTTCTCATGGGGCGCCACCCGGCGTCGGTCGGACTCCCCGGGCTGCGCTGGTTCGATCGTTCACGGCAGGCAGGCGCCTGGCCGCACCACACCCGCAGCTACGTGGGGTGGGACATGCGCCACGTGGACACCGACCTGGACTCGAGTTC
The DNA here is from genome assembly GCA_035306065.1 of Gemmatimonadales bacterium. Classification (GTDB taxonomy): domain Bacteria; phylum Gemmatimonadota; class Gemmatimonadetes; order Gemmatimonadales; family Gemmatimonadaceae; genus JBBQHX01. Next base: position 41,107 of record DATGOL010000007.1, read on the forward strand.
ACCGACCCTCTTCGAGCTTGCGGAGCCGTCTCTCGCGGCCCTCAACGTGATCGGTCGCGGTCTGCCGCGCGGTTCGGCCATCGGTCGTGGTCCTGCGTTCGTGGCTCGTGCGGCGGTCACGCACTTCACGGGTAACGTGCGCGGGTGGCTGAACATGGACCGGCACGTGTCAAACGAGATCGTTCGCCGCGTGATTGCCGATCGTCCACGCGTCACGTTCGCAGCGCTCACCGGCATTGACAAGGCATCTCATGCGGACGGTCATGATTCGACTGCTGTTCGTGAGGCGATGCGAATAGTGGACGACACGGTGGGCGAGCTGCGCGAAGGCCTGGAGCGCGGCGGGCGCTGGCAGGATACGAGGCTGTGGGTAGTTAGCGATCACGGACATTCGCCAGTCAGCAATCACGACGACCTGGAACTCTGGATTCGGTCACTGGGCCTGAGTGTGGTTGCACATCCCTGGGTCCACAGGCCTGCAGACGATGTTGCCGTGATGGTAAGCGGCAATGCAATGGCGCACCTCTACCTGGAATTGAAGCGCCGCGAACCGGCTGGCTGGCCTGCGCTCGCCCCACGCTGGAACGAGTTTGCCGGCGACCTGCTTCAGCGCGAATCCGTGGACATCATGCTCCTGCCTCACGACCCACGCCGGTGCGAGATCCGCTCACGCGATCGCGGCGCTGCATTCGTGATTCGTGAGGGTGACCGCTTGTCCTACCGCCCCGATTCCGGCGACCCGCTCGGTATCGGGGAAGCAGGTCCGTTGTGCACGGAAGCCGCATATGAGGCCTGCCTGGGAAGCGACTACCCCGATGCCCTCCTGCAGATCGCCAGCCTCACGAGCAGCCGCCGCTGCGGCGACATAGTTCTCTCGGCCGCTCGCAACCACGACTTCCGTGCGCGCTACGAGCCCATCCCGCACCGCTCGGCTCACGGCGCCCTGCATGCTGATCACATGTTCGTGCCGCTCGTAGGCAACCATCCGGCAGGCGGCTCGCCGCGCAGAACGGTGGACGTTTTCCCTTCGGCCCTCGAGCACCTCGGAATCACCGCGCCTACCTCCATAGAAGGCAGCAGCTACCTGAAAGCGGATTCGCGCACTCTATTATCCCTATAACGGCAGGGGCGAGCTCGATTCCCGGCCGCGTCCGTCTCCTCTGGTACAGGAAGCACCGGGGACTCTGCAGAACTCGTGGGTCCGCTCCTCAGCGTACGGGGCCCTTTCTTGCTCTCATGTCGCGCACCATGCATCTGCTCGTCTTCACGCTCGACGACCAGCGCTTCGCGTTGCCCGCCACCGTTGTTCGCGAAACGGTGGCGGCTGTTGCCATTACTCCGCTCCCTGCTGCGCCAGCCGTAGTGGACGGAGTGGTTGACGTGCGCGGCCAGATCGTGCCGGTGTACGACCTGCGGGTGCGCTTCGGCCGACCGCGAAGGCCAGTTCGGGCCAGCGAACACTTCGTGATTGCCAGCGCTGGCGACAAGACTGTGGCGTTGCGCGTGGACCGGGCGCTGGAGCTGGTGAGCGTGGTTGAGGCAGACCTGCTTCCGGCTGCGGCAGACGACCCCCGGTTTGACCGCGTGGCCGGCATAGCCCGCCTGCAGGACGGGCTCGTGCTGGTTCAGGACCTCGCCGCCTTCCTCAGCGACTCCGAAGCCGCAACGCTCGACCGTGCGCTCACCGAGCACAGGCGCGCCAGGTCCGCAGATTCATCACCGAAATCCCCCGGTTCTCGCGCGTGAGCAGCAAGGACTGGTCGGAGATCGGATTCGCGCGGATGGCGGCAATCCTGACCGAGCAGGCGGGCCTGCAGTTCCCGCTATCGCGCCGGCCGTACACCGAGCAGGCAATGCGTCAGGCAATGTCACGGCTCGGCGCCGACGACTCGCGCGCGTTTGCTGCCAGGCTGCCCGACGACCGGAAGGCCCTCAGCGAACTGCTCGCCGCGGTCACCATTGGCGAGACTTATTTCTTTCGGGAACCGTCGCAGCTGGAATACATACGTCGCACCGTACTGCCGGCGCTCACCGGCAGCCGGCAGCCCGGGCATGCATTGCGGGTATGGAGTGCAGGATGCGCTACTGGGGAGGAACCGTACACGCTCGCGATCATCCTTCGTGAAGACCTGCCGAACCATGAGGCACGAATCATCGGCACGGAGTTGTCGCACGATCGCATTGCTGCCGCACGACGCGCCCGATACGGACGCTGGTCGCTGCGCAGCCTCTCCGAGCCTGTGATTCGCCGCTACTTCTCGCAACGTGGAAGCCATTACTACCTGCGCCCCGACATTCGCGCGATGGTGGATTTCGGCTACCTGAACCTTGCGTCGAATGAATATCCGGGCGGCCCGCTGAATCTTAGGGGCATGGACCTCATTCTGTGCCGGAACGTCCTGATCTACTTCGATCGTCAGGCGGTGGCCGATGTGGCGCAACGGCTGCTGAACTCTCTCGGTGACGACGGCTGGCTGTTTCTGGGTGCGTCGGACCCTTCGCTCGTTGACCTCGTGCGGTGCGAAGTTGTGGTTACCGGCGCGGGCCTGGCATCCCGTCGCCCATCTGCGAAGTCCTGGAGCCTGCATGCCGCCGCAGGCGCGATGGAACCCGTATCGGCCATAGCCAGCGTCGTGGCCCAGGGGATGTACACAACGCTGCAGGACGGTGCACCTGACGCCTGGTCTCCCACACTCGATGGTTCCCTGCGAGCGATTCCGGAGGTGGCCGCAGCGGCGGGTGTAGCCGCGGCAGAGCCCGTGGCTGCAAGTGCACAGGTAGCTTCTCCGCCAGTATTTGCAGGTGGTCTGGAGGAAGTGCGTTCGCACTATGCGCTACAGGATTACGCCGGCGCAATCCGGGTGGCCGTGCAGCTGCTGAACAGCGGCACAGAGAACGCCGAGCTTCGCGTGCTGCTGGTGCGTTCACTGGCCAATTCGGGCTCACTCCCCGAGGCAGGGCGCGCGTGCATTGCGGGAATCGAGGCGCACCCGACTCACGCTGAACTTGCGTACCTTCACGCGTTGCTGCTCTCGGAGGCGGGTCGGGTGGAGGAATCGATTGTGGCGGCCCGCGGTGCCCTCTTTCTGGACAGGAAGCTGGTTGTTGCGCATATGCTCCTTGGCGGACTGCTTGCACGAATGAATGATTCAGTTGCGGCTCGCCGTTCGTTTCAGAATGCACAGCGCCTGCTGGAGGGCGTGCCCCGAGACGCCACCGTTGCTGCATCCGACGGTGAGCCGGCGGGGCGCATTCGTGAGGCAGCTCGGGTGCAGGCAGACCTCCTGGTAACCAACAAATGACGCAATCCCCGACATCCAGCGCAGGTCCGCGTCACGCGCCGCTCATTGTGCGAGACGCATCGGGTGCCATTGACTGGGAGCGGGTGCGTGCTCGCCTCGAGGAGATCAGCCAGGCTACCGAACAGGCTGGGGACATGTCTGCAGAAGCAGAGGCAAACCTGCTTGCCGAACGAGCGCGGCTGCTTGCCAGCCCGCTGGTCACCGAAGCCGTAAATGACCACATATTCCTTCACGTGAGGCTCGGCAGCGAGGCATACGCGGTTCCGGCCGACGACGTGGGAGCAGTTGCCACGGAAGTGGAGCTGGCTGCACTTCCCGGAGCAACAGGCGCTCTGGTGGCCGTTGCAGCATGGAGAAGCCGCCTGCTCCGCGTGATCGACATCCGTACGTCACTGGGGCTGGCCGCAACGCCATCGAGGTCGCTGCTCGTTATCGGCGACCATGAAAGGGATCTCGCGCTGATAGTTGACTCAGTGGAAGATTCCGTGCTGGTGAATGAGTCCACGATGCAACCTGTGCCTTCCGAAGCGTCCACCTCGGGATTGCTGCGAGGCATTCTGGAAGATGGTACTCCCGTGCTGAACCTGCACGCTGCCGTGCGTCTCGCCGGCTTTGCCGTTCGTGAGGCATGACATGCTGAATACCCCACGTATCGCCAGTGTATCCGCGAATCCTGGCATCCTGCTCACGAAACTCCACACACCACAGAACCAATGAAGGGAACGATTAGCCAGAAGATTATCCTGGGATTCGGCGGAGTACTGACTCTCGTGATCATCGTGGCGCTCGTAGGATGGTGGTCGCTTGGCAGTACCCAGGACAGTTACGAGCGAGCCGTGAACGAGAATCACGAGGTGCTAACCCCTGCGCTACAGTTGCAGGGCAGCATTGCGAGCGCCAACCTGGCGGTTCTTCGCTTTCTCCTGGAGCCTGGAAGTACCGACCCCGATGCCAGGGATCCATACACAGCCGCCGCCCGCACGAGGATCAACGAACTCCGGATGGCAGACCCCGAACGGGTCGCACGCCGCTGGGAGCGAGCCGGCGAACTGCTGGAGCGATGGGACGCGGAAATGGAACGCTCGATCTCCGCCTCGGCTGGCGGCAACGACTCGCTTGCACTGGCCATTCGTGCCGGCGCAGCTGAATACAGAACCGAACTGGACGATCTTATTGCCAACGCAGTGACGGACGTTCAGAGTCGCTCGGACGAGGCTATCGCGAGCGGGCGATCGGACTATCTCGTTGCGAGGAATACGCTCCTGCTTGGCTCGGCGTTCGCGCTGCTCGTGGGGCTTGCCTTTGCCTATTGGCTGAACAGTTCGATCTCGCGGCCGCTACTGCACTCCAGCAGGGTGCTTGCATCGAGCGCGTCTGAGATACTTGCGTCTTCCACCCAGCAGGCAGCGGGCGCGAACGAATCCATGGCCGCCGTGAGCCAGACCGTGGCAACCGTGGACGAAGTTGCACAAACCGCAGAGCAGGCCTCGCAGCGAGCGCGTGGCGTTGCAGAACTCGCCCAGCGCGCCTCGGAGCTGGGGCGAACCGGCAGGCGTTCCGTGGAAGACTCGCTCACCGCAATAGATGGCCTGAAAACGCGAGTGGAGTCAATCGCAGACAGCATCCTCGCGCTCGCCGAGCAGGCGCAGAGCATTGGCGAGATCGTGACTGCCGTGAATGAGATTGCCGAGCAGACGAACCTGCTTGCACTCAACGCGGCGGTGGAGGCTACTCGTGCGGGCGAACACGGGCGCGGGTTTGGCGTTGTGGCAGCCGAGATCAAGAGCCTGGCCGAGCAATCCAAGCGCAGTACGGTTCAGATCAGGCAGATCCTTTCAGAGATCCAGCGCGCCACGAGCACGGCGGTAATGACAACGGAACAGGGCACGAAGGAGGCGACGGCGAGTGCTCGCCAGGCGACGGAAGCCGGTGAGATAATCCGGCAGCTTGCAGAGAGCGTTGCCCAGGCGTCGCAGGCGGCAGCCCAGATCGTTGCATCCACGGGCCAGCAGTCGATCGGCATGGAGCAGATTCGTCAGGCCATCGGCAGCATTCATGAGGCCACGCAGCAAAACCTGTCTGCCTCCAGGCAGTCGGAACAGGCGGCGTCGGACCTTACGCGGCTTGGAGGGAACATGGTTGAGATGGTTGGGGGCGACATGCCCGGGCAGGTGACCCGCGCATGATGCGCGATGAGCTGGCAGCACGCCTGTTGCACACGTTTCTCGAGGAGCTCGACGAACAGGTTCGTATTTTGAACTCCGAGCTCCTTCGGCTGGAGCGTGAGGGAGCGTCGGCAGGAACGGAGCCGCTCGATGCGGTGTTTCGTGTTGCGCACACGCTGAAGGGAGCGGCTCGTGCCACACGGCTCGCTGCCGTGGAAGAGCTCTGTCATGCCATGGAAGTTCCGCTCGCAGAAGCCAAGCGGGCCGGTCGCCAGCTGGCTGCAGCGGACATCCAGCTGCTCTTCGCAGCAGCCGACGCGCTCGGTGCCACTGGAGAGCGACTTCGCAGTGGTGCAGCGCCGGATGCAGCCGCGCTGGGTACGCTGACGAGGCGGATAGGTGCTTCCGCGAGTCGGCACGGATCCATTCAGGCCCTCACGACGCCGGCGTACGGGGCAAAGCTGCATGTACCATTTCCCGTGTCGGGATCGCGCGGTGACCGGCCGGCCGAAGGTGACGAAGGTGCAGCGGGTGCGCCACCTGATCATGCGGATGGGATGAACGAGGGCGCGTCGGCGTCGCGGGCATCAACCTCTGACTTGCCGACGACGGCGGCTGCACCGCCTCACGACACGATACGATCGTCCGACGACGAACCCGAACGACTGTCTGATTCGGTAGCAGTGCGGGCCGAGACGCAGGTTCGGATACGTGCGGAGAAGCTGGACGAGCTCCTGGCTACGGCAGGCGAGGTGATGCTGGCGGGCGGGTCGGCCGCGTCGCTCACCGCTCCATCGGTCGATTTGGCGCAACGTGCGCAGCGAACTGCGTCGAGGGCGCGGCGTGCAACGTCTCGCCTGCGCAGGGTGCTGGAGTCCGCCGGGGCCGCGGAGGGCGATCGTCGCCTGCTCTCGGAGCTGGCTGACGAAGCAGCTGCGCTCGCACGTGATGCGCACCTGATTTCGCTCCACAGTACTCGTGCGGCAGGTGCGGTCGTGCGTGCGAGCGATGAGCTGCTGGAGGGAGTGCGTCGATTGCGGCTGCGACCGTTCGAGGAGGCGGTGGAGGCCCTGCCGCGTGTCGTGCGCGACCTGGCTGCGGAAACGGAGCGTCAGGTTACGCTGCGAATCACGGGCGGCGAGGTGGAGGCCGATCGCGCCGTGCTGGACGGACTCAGGGAGGCGATAATGCACCTGGTTCGGAACGCGGTGGACCACGGAATAGAGTCGCCGGAGGATCGGCTGCGCGCAGGCAAGCCCGCAAATGGAACGGTGACGCTGTCTGCGAGCCTTCGGGGCCAGCACAGGCTGCGCGTCTCGGTGCGGGACGACGGACGCGGGATCGACCTTGCAGCAGCGGCGGAGCTTGCGCACCGGCGGGGGCGACCGGTACCTGCCGATCCGCGTGCGCTGATCAACCTGCTGTTCGAGAGCGGGATGTCCACGCGTGCAAGCACGACGGAGATATCGGGGCGTGGAGTGGGGCTCGACGTAGTACGCTCGCTCGTGAGGCGATTGAGGGGCACCATCAGCGTGGAGTCGCAGCCGGGCGAGGGAACGTCCTTCATCATTGACACGCCGCTCACGCTTGCCACCCAGCGAGCGTTGCTGACATCGGTATCCGGACAGCTGTTTGCGGTGCCGAGCGCGTACGTGGCAGGTGTGCGCGCCGTGGACCCGGAGGAGCTTCGTCACATTGATGGGCAGCTGATGCTTCCCGCTGCTGATGGGGCAATTCCGGTTGCGATGCTCGCGAGCGTTCTGGGTCCGCCGCTGGTGGCTAGCGAGAAGGATGGGAAGCTGCCCGCCGTGCTAGTGAGGCAGGATGGAGAACGGAAGGCGTTTTTCGTGGACGAGCTCATTGACGAAATGGAGATCGTTGTGCGTCCGCTGGATATCCCGGAAACCAGTGCACAGGAGTCTCTCGCCGGTGTTGCTCTACTCCCGTCGGGACGCATTGCACTCGTGCTCTCCGTGGCCTCGCTGCTTCAGCGTGCCAGTGGAGCCGACCCCGCCATACGAGTGAAGGGCGCGGCAAGGGCACCGGCACGAAGGGTGCTTGTAGTGGACGATTCGATCACTACCCGAACCCTGGAGGCAAGTGTCCTCGAAGCAGCCGGGTATCACGTAACCACCGCGGTAGACGGGCGTGCTGCATGGAACATCCTTCAGGATCGGGGCGCAGACCTGGTGCTTTCCGATGTCCAGATGCCTAACCTTGACGGCTACCAGCTCTGCGAGCTGATCCGCTCATCGCCGAAGTACGAAGCCCTTCCGGTAATCCTGGTTACGTCGCTCGAATCGCCGGAGCAGCGCAGGCGGGGGCTGGAAGCCGGCGCGGATGCGTACATCGTGAAGTCCAGCTTCGACCAGGAGGAACTGCTCGATACCGTGCGGCAGCTGACAGGTCAGGAGTCCACTGAATGATCCGGGTGCTTGTGGTTGAAGATTCACCAACTGTCGCACAGCTCCTCATCTCAATGCTGGAAAGCGATCCCGAGCTCAACGTAGTGGGGCTGGCAACGGACGGCGTGGAGGCTATTGCCGAAGCCAGGCGGCTCGCGCCTGACGTGATCACGATGGATGTGCAGATGCCGGTACTCGACGGGCTGGAGGCGACCAGGGAGATCATGACGGTTGCGCCCACGCCCATCATTGTCGTATCCAGCGCTGCAAACCAGGACTCCGTGTCGCTTTCGCTGGATGCGACTGCGGCAGGCGCGCTGATGGTTCTCCCGAAGCCGGACGGGCCGGGCGGCCGGGACAGCGAGGACTTTGAAGCGCAGCGCAGGCTGCTTGTGAGCATGGTGCGCGCGATGTCACAGGTGAAGGTGGTCCGACGCTGGGCGCCCAGGCACGGCTCCATTCAGCAACTGCCGCTCGGCTTCCCCATGAGCCGCCGTCCAGAGCGCGTCTCAGCCATTCTCATCGGCTGTTCAACCGGAGGACCGGCAGCGCTGCGCGAGCTATTTTCCCACCTGCCACCGGGCTTTCCTGTGCCCATCGTGGTAGTACAGCACATTGCACGGGGCTTCGTGAAGGGACTGGCTACCTGGCTGGAATCCGGCTCGCACTTTCGGGTAAGGGTTGCGCGCGCTGGCGATGCACTGCGGGCTGGAACAGTGCTGCTTGCGCCGGACAACCTGCATACGGGGCTTGGACGGAACGGCCGCATTCAACTTTCGGACACTCCCGCGATCGGCGGTTTCAAACCTTCCATCTCGCATCTGTTCTCCTCGGCAGCAGCATCGGTGGGTTCCGGCGTTGCCGGCGTGCTGCTTACCGGAATGGGAAACGATGGCGTTTCAGGCATGGCAGACCTGCAGGCCGCCGGAGCACCGCTCCTGGTTCAGGACGAGGCATCGTCCGTTGTGTTTGGCATGGCACAGGAGGCCGTTCGCGCAGGATTGCCGGCTGCAGTGCTTCCGCTGGATGGCATTGCCTCACGCCTCGTGGAGCTGGCAGGATGACAACACCGAACTCCGAAGAGCTGCCGACCACGCCCGCAACCTCACGAGGGACACCGGAACGAGGTACGCCGCGTTATCGCGAGCGAGTGCTCGTTGTGGAGGACAGCGCGACACAGGCCGCCGCACTTGCTGCACTGCTCGCCGAGAACGGACTGGAACCCGTAGTGGTGCACAGCGGTGAGGAAGCCCTCATGCAGGTGCCCGGCGGTGCGTTCGACCTGGTGCTGACGGACATAGTCATGCCGGGCATCAGCGGACACGACGTGTGCAGGGCGATCAAGAACATGCCTGGCGGAGCAGACCTTCCGGTAGTGCTGCTCACCGGATTGTCCGACCCGATGGATATCGTGCGCGGTCTGGAGTGTGGTGCGGACAACTACATCACCAAGCCATACTCGGATGACCACCTGCTCGCCCGCGTGAGGCAGGTACTCTCGACACGCGAGCTGCGCAGGGCATCCAGGCCCGGGGGTGCCGTGGACGTAACCTTCCTCGGTGAGCGGTTCACGATCACGGCCGGCAAGGAACAGATCCTGGACCTGCTCGTGTCGAGCTACGAGGAGCTTGTTCGCACCAACGAGCAGGTACGTCGTGCGGCCAGGCGCGCCAGGTTCCTGGCCGAGGCGGGTGCGGTGGCGTCGGCATCGCTGGACATGAACGTGATCATGCACGATGTGGCCGGCATGGTGGTACCGGCACTGGCTGATCTCTGCATCGCGGACATCATGAGTGCAGACGGGCCACCCCGTCGTGTAGCAGTTGCGGTGGAGAACGAGGCTTTGCGTCCGGCGGCTGCGCTGATACGCAAGCTTCCGCCGGCAGTCCAGACCGGATCCATTGCCGAGATGGCGCTTACCGAACGCCGGCTGGTAACCCAGCGCAATCCTTCCGAGTACGGCAGCGGATTGCTCTGGAACGGAGTGGAGCAGAATGAAGTACTCGACAGTGCCCTGGCATCACGCGGCGTGCTCTGCGTTCCGCTCATTGCCGGCGACCATGTACTGGGATGCCTTACGCTGCTCTCTCGTGCACCTGCGCGCCGGTGGTCTGCAGACGACCTGGCGCTGTGTGAAGACCTGGCGCGTCAGACCGCGCTCGCGGTTGACAACGCGCGCCTGTACGAGGAAGCCAGGCTTGCCACGCGTGCACGCGACGACGTACTCGCGGTGGTGTCTCACGACCTGCGCAATCCCGTTCATGCCATTGCGATGGCGGCGTCCTTCACCCTCGAGCTCCTGCCGAACGAGCCGGGAGACGGGAAGATGGCGAGGTCGCAGGTGGAGACCATTCAGCGTGCGGCAACGCGCGCAACCACGCTCATTCGCGACCTGCTGGACCTCACGCGCATCGAGTCGGGCAGACTTACGGTAGACCCTGTCGCAACCGAGCCGGCAGGCCTGGTTGCGGATGCGCTGGAGGAGGTGCGTCCTCTGGCGCGCAGGAAGAACGTTCAGTTGCTCGTGGAGGTGGAGTCCGGGCTGCCCACGGTGATGCTGGACCGCTCCCGAATCGGCCAGGTGTTCTCGAATGTGCTCGGCAATGCGGTGAAGTTCAGCCCGGAAGGGAGTGAGGTTCGGGTGCGTGCCAGCCGCGAAGGAAGCGAGGTGCAATTCACGGTAGCGGACTCCGGCCCGGGAATCTCGCAGGATCACCTTCCCTTCGTTTTCAATCGTTACTGGCAGGCGCCGGAGACACAGTCGCTGGGAACGGGCCTCGGCTTGTTCATCGCGAAGGGAATCGTGGAGGCGCACAAGGGACGAATGTGGGTGGAGAGCGAGCCGGGTGCGGGCGCGGAATTCGGATGGTCAATTCCGGTGTCGGCGGAAGTGCCGGGTGACGAGTAGGCTCGTGCCCGACTGAAGGGAATCACGGACACGAGAGCCTTCTGCTCGTGGGGGCGACATGCGCCTGAGCTCCTTACCAGGCCGACGGTATATCTTTCGGGCATGACCTGGCTGCAGCTTTCCGCACGACTGGCGCTACGTTCGCTCACCGATCCCGCATTGGGAATTGCGCTGCTTAGAGTGGCGTGGCGATTCCGGCGGCGTGACTGGTGGCGCATGGTGCCGTTCCTTCCGTTGCCATCCATGACGTACGTGCGCTGGCGCATGCATACGGCATACGGTACGTACGACGCGGTGCCGCCTGCGTCCGACGTGGCGCGTTATGCCCGGTGGGCCGTTCGGAAGTGACCGTGCTGCGCCTGGAGCAGCTCGAGGCGCAGAACGTGGCGCGTGGTTTGAAGGCTCGAGCGTACGCGGCCGGATTCAGCCTGGCAGGAATCGTGAGGCTGGGACCCGCGGATAGCGCTCGTGTTTACGATGAATGGCTTGCCCGCGGGATGCATGGCTCGATGGGTTACCTGTCCAGGGGTGCGGCGAAGAGGCATGACAGCCGTCTTCCCTTCCCGGGAGCGGTTACTGCGCTGGTGGTTGCGATGGAGTACGGTGGTCGTGAGGCGAGTGGCCCGGTTGCACGATATGCGCGGGGCGACGACTACCACGACATCATGGTGAACAGGCTGCGCGAGTTGCAGGACTGGCTCGGCCGGCGCGTTGGCGCTTCGGTTGCGGGAAAGGCCTATGTGGACACCGGACCGATTCTCGAGCGCGACCTGGCGCGGCGTGCGGGACTTGGATGGGCCGGAAAGAACACCTGCCTGATAAACCCGGATATCGGGTCGTTCACCTTCCTGGGTTCGCTGATGGTTGCCCTGGAGCTCCCGCCTGACGCGCCGTTCGAGGCGGACAGGTGTGGAACATGTACGCGCTGCCTGGATGCGTGTCCTACCGGTGCGCTGCCTGCGCCGCGAACGCTGGATGCCACGCGTTGCATTTCGTACCTGACGATCGAGCTCAAGGGGGAGATTCCCGAGCGGATGAGGGAGCTGATCGGGGACAAGATGTATGGATGCGACATATGTCAGGAGGTGTGCCCGTGGAACGTGAGCTTCGCGCGCGAATTGACGGAACCGGCATTCGCACCGCGTGAGGCAGTGGGCGGCAAGAACGCGCGAACACTCGCGCGGGAGCTTCTGGAAATGACGCAGGAGGAGTTCAGCGCGGCGTTCCGGAAATCGCCCATGAAGCGAGCGAAGTTGCGTGGGCTGAAGCGGAATGCAGCGGTGGTGCTTGGGAATATCGGGACGCCTGACGACGTCGAGATGCTCACGCATGCCGTAGACGACGCGGAGCCGCTCGTACGCGAGCACGCCGCGTGGGCGCGCGAGCGGATCTCGTCGAGCCGGCCAGCCGGCCGTAGATAGCACCTCGCGGACTGCGCGACCACCGGCATCGGGCAGGTTGTCCCTGACGACGCTACGGCAGGGCCTTATGTCCCAGCTTGTTCACGAGCCGGTCGCTGAGACAGAGAGCTGGGCGCATTGACGTGGGCACCGTCACTGACTCCAACTCCGTGCCGGTTCACGAGCTCACCACCGAACCACGCAGTCACCAGCGAGAGGCCGGCCCCCGCCAGGGCCACTACGAACGCCAGTGTCGGCGGATCCGCGTGATCCGGGACTCGCAGCCACCAGCTTCCCGCGAACAGAAGGACCACGATGACGTTTCCAACTGCGTGCCAGGTGCCGACCGCTTTCGCTCGGGTACCTGACGGAATCGCCGTCCAGTCAATGACGCCGAAAACGGCGGCAACGAGACCGCTGATGACTCCCGCGAGGATCATGTAGTACGACGCGATCCCCAGGCCGGTGGATCCGGTTACGAGTCGAATGACGTCAAAGATCACGGCCATTCCGAGGAGACCGAGAGGAAACACAATCAGCATCTGGTGGATGGGATGTCCCAGCAGCTTCGCGCGGCTTTCCATGCGACCCTCCGATAGACGGGATGGTTGACTCATGTGGGCTCATGCGAACTCGCATGTCCCGGGCCCAGCGGACGGGATGACAAAATAGGGGCGCCGGCCTGGCCGTCGGCGCGCGCCGAGCGTGTTCGCTCACGAGCGAGTCCGGGTTGCCGAGGCCCCGTTCGAGCAGCGCACCCCCGCCAGGAGTGCCGACGTTGCCCAGCCGCTCCTGCGCGAGCACCTCGCTGTGGCACTTCGATGAATCTGGAAAATTATCCTTGCCTATCATTCGATTATTCGCTAAACATCGAACCATCGTCCTGCGCCGGCCGTATCGGTATCACCCGCACATGGAGAGATCATGACGGTTGCACTGACCCGGATAGCCTCCGCTCTGCTCCTTTGCATGGCGGTCGTTCCACTCGAGGCTCAGACTCGTTCGCTCGGACAGTGGTACGGCACGATCGAGACGCCTCGAGGTCCCTTCACCCTCGCTATCACTCTCAGATCCGACGATTCCGGACTGATCGGCGAGATGGAGAGCGTCGACCAGCAGCCGGGACAGATGCTGGCACTGGCCGAGGTGGTTGCCACGGATACCACACTCGCGTTTCAGGTTCCCGCGATCAGTGCGACGTACCAGGCAACGTGGGACGATCGGACATCCCGGTGGACCGGTCTATTTCGGCAAGGCGCCGCAATGCCCCTGTCGCTCCAGCGCGGGACGCCCCCGGTGAGGCAGGCAGTTCCAGGGCTCGATGGCGCCTGGCGAGGTTCGATCGATCGAAACGGCGTTTCTCTGCGACTGATACTGCGTGTAGCGACCGACAGCAACGGAACCCGCGTCAGGCTCGACTCACCCGACCTCTCGGCGGCTGACCTCGTTGTCAACAATTTCCGGCGCAGTGCAGACACCATTCACTTCAGTGTCCCGGCCGCCGCCGCGAGCTTCGATGGCATGATAAGCTCAGACGGACGGTCGATGGAGGGATCCTGGCGTCGTCCCGGGCAGCCCGAAGTACAGGTTGCCTTCATGCTCGCGCAGCCGCCGACGTCGCTCGAGCCGCGCCGCACGCAATGGCCGTTGAAGCCGCGCGAGTATGGTGCCGAAAAAGTGACCTTCTCCAACGCGCGCGCGCCGAACGTCTCGCTGGCAGGGACTCTCACGCTTCCGGTCGGGCCAGGGCCGTTCCCGGCCGCGATCCTTATCTCCGGATCAGGACCGCAGGACCGGGACGGAACCATGTTCGGACACAAGCCCTTCGCCGTGCTCGCCGATCATCTTTCCCGCCACGGCATTGCGGTACTTCGCTACGATGACCGCGGAGTCAGCGAGTCGTCGGGCGACCACGCCAGCTCCACCTCGGCGGACTTCGCTACTGATGCGGCGGCTGCGGTGGAGTACCTGCTCACGCGGCCCGAGATAGCCGCCAACGCAATTGGCCTCGTGGGGCACAGCGAAGGAGGGATCATCGGACCGATGGCCGCGATCACTAATGCCGACGTATCGTTCCTCGTGCTCCTGGCTGCCCCAGGCACGAGCATTCCAAGGATGCTGTTGACTCAGCGCAGACTGATCGGATTGCAGGGCGGCGTATCTGCGGAGCTACTGACTTCGACTGAACCGCTTATGCGAAAAGTGTTTGAGGAGGCGGGCGCGGCGCTGGATCAGCCGGACGCAGCAACGCGCATTCGAGCCGTGCTTACCGACGGTGCCATCGACTCGCTCGGAATCTCCGATGTGCATAGAGACGCTCTCGTAGCGCAGTTCTCCGGCCCGTGGTTCAGATTCTTCCTGCGACATGAGCCGGCACGAACGCTCGCTGAGGTCCACGTTCCTGTACTTGCGATGGGCGGTTCGCTCGACCTGCAGGTGCCGTCCGGTGAAAACCTGCCGGCGATCGAATCGGCCCTGGTGCATAACGATGACGTCACGATCTTGGAGATGCCTGGGCTGAATCATTTCTTCCAGCCGGCTCGCAGTGGCGCACCGAGTGAGTACGCCGACATTCCGGAGACTTTCGCTCCTGCCGCGATGGAGCGCATAACGCGCTGGATCGGTGAACGTTACTGCATCGTTCCGTCGGAAGCGCCGGTTGGGCCGTCCAAATCAGCCTGCGCTCGATGAGTCGCGTATTCAAGGCCCTTGCGGATCCAACCCGTCGTCAGGTGCTACAGCTCCTGAGGCGCGGGCCCATGACTGCGGGCGACCTGGCGGAGCAGTTCAAGGTGACGAAGCAGACGATGTCAGCGCACTTCGCCGTGTTGCAGGCGGCGGAGCTCATCGAGAGCGAGAAGCAGGGGCGAACCATAACCTATCGCCTGAGACTGTCCGTGCTCGAGGATGCCCTGCTGGCATTTGCGCAGACCGTAGGAATGCAGGTGAAGAGGGATGACGAAAGTGTCCAATCCAGTGTGCCTCGTACGGAGGAGTCATGACAGAACGCCCCGCCTCATCGCCGATCACTCGCAGCCTGATAACCGCTGCGCTCATTCTGGTTTCGTCCGCAGCTCTCGCTCTTGCATCACCGGCGTATCTCAGCGCCGACCTGGCGCAAAGACTGTTCGGAATAATGCTGGGCGCCGTGGTGGTATTGTACGCCAACGCGATACCGAAGGCGCTGATACCACTCGCGCGCATGCGGTGTGATCCGGCTACCGAGCAAGGCCTTCGTCGCTTCACCGGCTGGGCGTTAGTGCTGGGAGGAATGGGCTATGCAACGGCCTGGCTCTTCGCCCCCATGACAAGTGCCTGGATACTCGCCATTGCGCTCCTCGGTACCGCGCTACTCGCAGTCCTGCTTCGGTACGCGTGGGTCGTTTACGCGAAGCGGTCCAGCTGAAAATCGAACTCTCTACTCACGGATCCGTGCCCACCGCATCATCACTCAACATGGGAGCTCGCCCATGATAGCCCGGCTCATGGGGTTGGATACGATCTCGCCGACTGATCTTCATCAGCTGATTCAGGCGAAGCGGGTCGTGGTGTTCGACGTCACTTCGCCTTCGGCCTGGGCCGCGGGACATGTGCCGAGTGCCGTGAATCTCGATTCGTCAGCATTCACCGAAGCGCAGCTGCCAGCGAGCAAGGATGAGAACCTGGTGTTCTACTGTTCGAATTCCATGTGCAGAAAGGCACCGGTTGCAGCTCGCCGCGCCAGAAGCATGGGCTTCACGAACGTGAAGGTCATGTCAGCGGGGATTGCCGGCTGGCGCTCCAGCAGGCTTCCGCTCGAACAAGCCGGCTGAGCGCCGCACCTTCCCCGCCGCGCGGTGTCCTGGGCGAAGCGGCGGTGTGACGCAACCACGACGCGTGAGATCGGCGTGCGACAACCTCTCCCCCGCGCTTGCGACCATCCCCGGCGGATGGCATTGTAGGGCTGCAGCCAATCCCAACTTTGCGTGCAGGCGCTTAACTGGAGTGCGCGGTGCCTGCCGCTCGATCACCAATCCACGCGCAAGTGACGGAAGTACCGCAATCGCTGGCAGATGCGCTCGCTGGCCAGTACCGCCTGGATCGCCTGCTTGGCGAGGGTGGCATGGCCGCCGTGTACCTCGCGCATGACCTGAAGCACGACCGGCCCGTCGCGCTCAAGGTTCTCCGACCCGAGCTTGCGAACGCACTGGGACCGGAGCGCTTCGAACGCGAGATTCAGCTCGCTGCACGACTGCAGCATCCGCACATCGTCACGGTGCTCGACAGCGGGAATGCGGCGGGCCACCTCTGGTTCACCATGCCGTTCGTGGATGGCGAGTCACTTCGAGGCCGCCTGGATCGCGAGAAGCAGCTTCCGGTGGACGTGGCAATCCGCATCACGCGTGAGGCGGCCGACGCCCTGGATTATGCGCATCGGCACGGGGTGGTTCATCGTGACATAAAGCCCGAGAACATCCTCCTCACGTCGGAGCACGCTCTCGTGGCGGACTTCGGTATCGCGAAGGCGCTTACGCCTGACGCGGCCAGGTTGACGCAGAGTGGACTCGCCATTGGCACGGCTGCATACATGAGCCCCGAGCAGGCGTCCGGTGAGCGGGAGCTGGATGGACGCAGCGACATCTACAGCCTCGCCATCGTGCTGTACGAGATGCTGGCCGGAGAAACACCGTTCGCGGCGGCGACACCGCAGGCGGAGATAGCACGGCGCTTTACCGACACGCCAAGGGCTCTTCGCGCAAGCCGCGATTCCGTGCCTGAGCATGTGAGCGCGGCTGTTCAGCAAGCGCTCTCCCGCACCACAGCGGATCGCTTTCCCACGGCGCGCGCATTCATCGAGGCCCTGTCGCCTGACGTTTCGCGGCCGGAAGCAGTCCCGCCCCGAGGCCAGCCGCGCACTCGTCAGGCCCGCACCCGGATACCGCGATCGTTCGTGTTGTTCGCCGGAGGCCTTGTGATCGGCCTCGGCCTCCTGTTCGGGTGGACCCGGTTCGCAGCTGATACCCCTGTTACGCCGGTGGTCACGGCCGCCGAGGGAGTGGTTCGAATCGCGGTGCTTCCCTTCGACAACCTCGGTGATGCCGCCGACGCGTACTTCGCGGACGGGGTAACCGACGCAGTACGCGGAAAGCTCGCGGGCATTCCCCACGTCGAGGTGATCGCGCGCCTGAGCTCCAGCCAGTACAGCGGAACTACTCTTTCTCCCGAGCAGATCGCGCGCGAGCTTGGCGTGCGCTACCTGCTCACGGGCGCCGTGCGATGGGCCAGGCAGCCTGACGGGTCCAGTCGGGTACAGGTGAGTCCGGAACTGGTGGAGACAGCAAATGACGGAGCGCAGGTGCGCTGGAGCGAGCCGTTCGATGCGCCACTCACAGACGTATTCCAGGTCCAGGGCGACATTGCTGCACGAGTTGCAAGGGCACTCCGACTTGCGCTTCCCGCCTCCGAAGAAGTCAAGTTGGCGCAGGCGCCCACGAGCAATCCTGTTGCCTACGATGCGTTCCTTCGCGGGGAAGCAGCATGGAGCGCAGGGGCGAATACATCGCCGGTAGCGTTGCGTGAGGCGCTGGGATACTTCAGGCAGGCCGTGGCACTCGACTCGAACTTCACGGCTGCGTGGGTCGCTATCGCGATAAGCTCGGTACAGCTGTACGCCAACTCCACCCCCCTGCCTGCTCTCGCGCAACAGGCGCGAGCGGCGTCGGAACGAGCGCTGGCTCTCGATCCTAACGACGCCGCGGTGCACCATGCCAGGGGCATGTACTACTTCGGCATTGAGCGTATTCCATCCCGCGCGCTGGAGGAGTACGAAGCTGCACACCGGCTGCGCCCGGGTGAGCCTCGGGTGCTGCGAGCGCTTTCGAGTTTCGCGTCTGCAGCCGGGAAGACGGAAGAAGCATTGACCCACGCACGGGCTGCCTACGCACTCGATCCACTCTCGTCCCATACGGTAGCAACTCTGGCCACGACGTACCTGTGGCTTCGCCGCCTGCCGGAAGCTCGCGTCCCTGCCGATCGTGCCCTCGCACTGGATGCATCGAACGTGGGCATAATCCAGATGCGCGTAATGATCGAGCTGGCCGCCGGAGACCTCGCTGCCGCTCGTCGCATACTGGCTGCATCCGTGCCAGCAGCGAACCGCTCGGAGCTGGTATCCTACATGTCGTTGTACTGGGATCTGGGCTGGGCGCTCGACGACGAAGGACGTCGCCTGGCGCTGGAACTCGGGCCGGAAGCGTATGACAGCGATCCGGGATCCTGGGGGATAGTGCGTGCGCAGCTCTACCACTGGAGCGGCGACACCACGCGCAGTCGCATCTGGGCGGACACCGCCGCACGAGCATTCGCGGAGCAGATTCGTGCGGCACCGGAGGACCCGCAGCTGCCAGTGCTCCGCGCCCTCGCACTCGCATATCTCGGCCGAAGTGAGGAGGCGCTCGCCGGGTTGCAGCGGAATCAGACGCTGGCGGCGGCCGCACCGGACGCAAATACCGGCGCCTACTATATCCATCAGGCAGTGCGCGTGCACCTGCTTCTGGGTGACCACGACAGGGCGCTGGACGAACTCGAGACACTCATGTCACTCCCTTACTACGTTACCAGCGCCTGGTTGAGAATCGATCCCGACTTTGCGCCGCTGCGAGGGAATCCGCGCTTCGAACGACTGGTGGCAGGATCGGGGAGTCCGGGACCGGTGGCGGGTGGGAGTTAGGCCTGCAGCAGTACGTGCAATGGCAGTGGCGCCCTAACGTGAAAAATAACCATGCCGTGAGCGGCTGCCAGGAAGCTCACGGCTTCGCCACTGGGTGACAGGATCCGGCGTCAGGCAAGATTCTCGGAGATCAGCCGCTCGACGATCACCACATCGCGCCATACGCCGTCGAGCTGCGCGTGTTTTTCGTAGACTCCCACCTCACGAAAGCCGTGACGCGCGCACAGTGCGCGCGAGACCTCGTTCTCCGGGAAGATTCTCGACACGATCTTGTGAACGCCGGAAGCGGCACAGGCGGGAATGAACGCCGACATGAGCGCGTCACCCACCCGCCGGCCGCGGGCCGATCCGGCAACGTACACGGAGAACTCGACGATGCTCGAATAGCATGCTCGCCCGCGATACGATGAAGCGCGCACCCATCCGATCACCGCACGGTCTGCGTCGTCGGCCACCAGGAATGGATGTGCAGCCGCGAGCGGCTCCGTGAGCCAGTCGCGCACCTCGTTGGCTGTATGCTCAACCGTCTCGAACGTGGCGCCCCGCTCGCGAATTCCCTGGTTGAAAATCCCGGCCACGGCAGCGGCGTCCGCCGTTACTGCGGGGCGTACCACGACAGTACTGGAGGTCGGCAGAGCCCCGAGTCGCCCGCCGTCACCGGATAGCGACGCACACACGATCCGCTCCCTCCTTGCGCTCACCGCGCAGATTCTTCGCCTGCGATTCGGTTCTCAGATGAACGCGGCCAGCACCGTGTACATCGCCGCTGCAGCACCAGCCGCGGCAAGCGCCAGCGGCAGCTGCGTGGTCACGTGGTCCATCACGTCCCCGCCACACGCCAGCGCCGAAAGGATGGTGGTGTCCGAGATCGGCGAACACTGATCGCCGAACACAGATCCGCCCAGCACGGCAGCGAAGCAAAGGGTCACGAAGTACGGGTCAGGACTGATTGCCCACGCAAGCGGCATGGCAAGCGGAAAAACCACGGCATATGTCCCCCAGGAGGAGCCTATCGAGAACGCCACCGCCATACACACGAACATGAAGAGCGCAGGAAGCAGCACCGGCGGCAACGCACCGCTCACCGCCTCCACGATGAAGCCTGCCGTGTTCACCTCGCGAGATACGAAGCCTAACGTGACGGCAAGGCCGAGGATGATCGCACCCACCGTCACACCCTTGCAACCGTCCACGAAGCCGTCTATCAGCTCCCGGATCGACATGCCCTTCAGCAACGCCAGCACAAATGCCGACAACACCGCCAGCCCGAATGCCTCGGCTATCCTCACGGTGCCCGTCAGAAAGTACGGAATCACCGCCACACCGAGCAGGGTCACTATCGGAACCGCAAAGTCCGACACACCGCTCCGATAACCCTCCGGGATGCGAGTTTGCGTCAGCTCCACAGACGCAACGGGCTGCGCGTCAGGTGCGTTCAGTTGCCCGGTTTCGCGAGCACGCCTGATCGCACGAGACATCTTTTTCCCTTTCCACGGCAGCCAGCCCAGGGCGAACAGCAGCGTACTCAGCACCGCAAAAATGCCGTAGAAGTTGTAGGGCAACGCTGAGAAGAAGAACGAAACTGCCTCGACTTCGGTTGTGAAGAGCGGCGTGGTTCCGACAATCAGACCGGCCACGTAGAGCGGCCACGCGTTGAACGGGATCACCGTGGCTGCCGGCGACGCGGTGGAGTCCACTATGTAGGTGAGTTCCTCGTGCGAGATGCGATGGGCGTCCGTTATCGGGCGCACCGTTGTACCGGCGAGAATCGTGGAGATGGTACCGCCCTGGTGAAATACCATCCCGATCAGCCAGGCGAAGAACCGCGCCGATTTCGGCCCGCGCACTATGCGCGCAGCAGCCCACGAGGCGAAAGCCTCCGCGCCGCCCGTGCGCGTCCAGATGCCAATGAGCCCTCCGAGTGCCCAGAGGTACACGACGAGGATAAGCGCGTATGACTCGCTCCCCACCGCAGGGAGCACGAACGCGCCCAGAAAGTTCACCTGTCCGCTCACCAGCCCACCAACAGCGATACCCACGATCAGCGAGACGATGACCTCTCGTGTGAGGAATACGACAACGAGAGTGATCAGGGCCGGGAGAATACTCCACCAGCCGAGGTGCTCGCCCTCTGCCGGAAGATCGCCTGGCGCAACGAACCAGAAAGCCACTCCCGCTGCTACCACCGCAAGGAGCGTAAGAAGCCGCCGTGCCAGATCTGGCGAAGGCGGATCGGGAACCGGACCCGAACCATTGGGTGCCGCGGGCTCCACACGTGCCTGAGGTCCAGACGGTATCCGCGTCTTCTCGGACATGGAATTCTCCTGCTGAATCAGAGGCTCGTTTGACTGTCGGAAGCCTGAGGCTGCCGCGGCCGCGTGATCTGCACCCTATCGCGCATGATATCCGCAGTCAACGTCAGAGAGCGCGGGCGATGGCAGAGCAAGTCTCCTTAAGCAGCTCCAGCTGCAGTAACCGGCGCCTCGCATCGTGCCTCACGCGGGCGGGATCGTGTCCGAATCCACCCGACCATCCACAACGTGCACCACACGATCACACCGCATGGCGAGCCGCTCGTCATGAGTGACGATGACGAACGCGGTTCCATGTCGTTCGTTAATGGAGCGCAGGAGCCGGAAAACCTGGTTGCCTGACTCGCTGTCCAGGTTCCCCGTGGGCTCGTCGGCAAGCACGAGCGGGGGGTGCATTACGAGCGCTCGCGCAACTGCCACACGCTGCTGCTGGCCGCCCGAGAGATCGGTTGCCGGATAAGTGGCGCGGTCTGCCAGTCCTACTTCTTCGAGCAGGTTCGAGGCACGCTGCCGCATCTCGTCGTCCGCACGTCCCCGTTCGGCGAGAAGAGGCATCATAACGTTCTCGAGAGCGGTGAATGCCGGCAGCAGGTGGTGGAACTGGAAAACGAACCCGATCCCGCGCGCACGGGTCGCGGTCGTAGACGCCTCGTCTAGCTCCGCGACGTCGCGTCCCTGGAAGCGCATCCGGCCGGCGGTTGGGCGGTCGAGCAGGCCGATCATATTGAGCAGCGTGGACTTGCCTGAGCCCGACGGCCCGGTGAGCGCGATGAACTCGCCTGCATCCAGCCGGAGATCTATTCCGCGCAGTGCATGAGTCTTCACGCGGCCTCCGTAGACCTTCGTTACCCCTTCCAGAAGGAGTAGCGGCTGGTCTCCATTGGTTGATGGCGCTGCATCGGATCGGGCCGTCATCTCAAATGGAGCGCATGGCGTCGGCGGGATCCATGCGCGCCGCCCGTCTGGCCGGAATGAGCGCCGCCGCTATACCGACGCCTACCGCTATTGCCGCCGATCGCAGATAGAGCGCGGAGTCCAGTGTCACGGGAAAGCTGGGTGACCCATCCGGATTGGTTGCTACTCCCTGGAAGCCGAGTCCCAGCGCTATTCCAAGGCCGATCCCTACAGCCGAGCCGATTAGTCCGAGTATGGCACCCTGGGCCAGGAAGATCCGCAGCACCTGACGAGTGGATGTGCCCGTCGCGCGCAGGATGCCGATCTCGCGCGACTTCTGCACAACCGACACGGCCAGCACGCTCGAGATGCCGAGCGCCACGGCGAGTATCACGAACACCTGGATCATAACGCTGGACGCGCTCTGCGAGCGAAGCCCCGTAAGGAGCTGCTCGTTGGTCGCCATCCAGCTCTCCGCCACCAGCCCCGTGCGCGCACCGATCTCCCGAGCCATGGTCTCGGCCTCGTAGATCTCGGCCACCTTTACCTCGATGGTAGACGCGCCACCCTCCAGGCCGAACAGCGCCTGGGCGACGCGGAGCGAAGTGAAAACCCAGCGCTCGTTGAGGTCTGCGTTGCCAACGTCGAAGATTCCCGAAACTGTGTAGGCTGCGCTCGTGGCTTCAGTGCTGGCACGCTCGCGCGCTGGCTCACCTGCCCTGACGGAGCGGGTGTCACCACTCGTACCCAGCCTCAGCCTGACGCGGTCGCCGACCGACAAGCCAAGATCGTGCGCGAGCCCCACGCCGATGATTGCCTTGCGACCGTCCAGTTCCAGCCCGCCATCAACGATGAAGGAGTCCAGGGGAACGATGCGCAGGTAGGATTCCGGCTCGATCCCCTGCACCACCACTGCATTCGCACCGCCACCGCGAACCGCAATGGCGGCGCCGGAAACCATAGGCGAGGTGGCGACAACCCCCGGCTGTCTGTCAATCTCCGCGCGGGCGCGCTGCCACTGGGTGATCGAGCGCACACGCTGAGCGGGCCGCTCCACGCGTGCCTCGCGAATAACGCCGTCGTCCTCGTGCAGCATGCGAGGCACCTCCTCGCGCGGCTGCACAACGATCTGCGCCTGCGTGCCGAGCGTGCGCGTCACGAGGCTCTGCTGCAGGCCGCCGATCAGGGCTGAGAGAAAGACTATGACGCCCACGCCGACACCGATTCCGGCGAGTATCAGCAACGTCTGCGTGCGCCCCTCGCGCAGGTAGCGCAGCGCAACGAACAGTTCGAAAGGCATGGAGCGCGCTCAGCGCACGACCCGAACGCGAGCGCCCGGTTCGATGTCCGAAGGCAGCACGAGATCGCCCTCCGAAACTCCCTCACGAATCTCCACCACACTGTCGCCCAGGATACCGAGCCGCACGACTTTGCGTTCGGCCCGCCCATCCTGCGACACCATCACCCATCCCGAGTCAGCGTTCACGCGCTCCACCGCTTCGCGTGGCGCGACCAGCGCACCTTCGCGACGTTCGACATCCACGTTCACTGAAACGGTCATGTCGGTGAGCAGGTACGCTGGCGGGTCCGGCAGGTCCAGTCTCACTTCGATGGTACCCTGCGTCGGATCGATCACCGGCGCTATCCACGCCACTCGTGCGGCAAGGACGTCGTTCGGATAGGCATCGGCCGAGACCACGGCAGGGGCGCCCTGGCGCAGGTCGCCCAGGGTCTCCTCGCTGGCGAAGGCCACCACCTCTGTTCGCCCATCGAGCGCGAGTTCCAGCAGCACCTGGCCCGGCGTTACCGCGTCGCCCGGCTCGGCGCGCCTGCTTACCACGGTTCCGGCTGCAGGGGCGGTGAGTCGCGTCAGGGCCAGACGCGCTTCCGCAGACTCCAGCGCCGCGAGTGCCCGAGCCACCTGCGCGAGCGCGGTGGATCCACCGCTTGCAGCCCGTGCGCTTGCAGCCTCGAATGCGGCGCGCGCGTTGGCAGCGGCCTGCGCCGCCTGCTCCAGCTCGCGCAGGCTGATCGCACCGGCATCGTGCAGCTGCTGCGCCCGAGCATGGTCGCGCTCCGACTGCTGCAGCTCGCGCGCGGCCCGCTCCACCTCCGCACTGGCACCGGCCCGGGTCTCCGCCAGGGTCGCGCGTGCCTCCGCCACCGCTGCCACGGCCTGCTCGTCGTCGAGTCGAAGCAACAGCTGTCCTGCGGTCACCCGATCGCCCTCGCGCACGAGCACCTCGCTCACCCTGCCGCCGACAGTCACTCCCAGCAGCGGTCGAGCGGTGGGCCGAACACGCCCGGTGAGCACGATCGATCGGGCAACGTCACCCCGAACGACCGGTGCCGCTTCAACTCGCGCGGGGAGCCCGCGCCACACGAAAAACGCTACCACTACCGCGGCGGCGAGGGCCAGGTAAAGCCAGCGGCGCCGGGCAGGTGCTGGCTCCGCCCGTGGCGCCTGTGAGGAATGTGGCTCGCTCAAATCAACGCTGCACGTCTCCGTGGGTGAACGTCCGGTCCCCGTGCCACAGGGCTGACTGCCGTGCCGCCGAGCGAGAGCAACGCAGGCGGCGGGCCACAGGCGACATCGAACGAGTCGCCGCGGCCACACTCGGCTCGCTGCGTAACGTGAAGCTAGCGCACCGCAGATGATTGCAGAATCACCCGCGGCGCTCGCTCGCTGCACCCTCAAATTTCTACCGGGTGCCATACGAGCATGTCGCGTGGCACCCGGTAAATTGCCCTGTACCTGCCTTACGAGTCACTCCTGCAGTTCACCAAACCTGCCATTGAAGAACAGTCCTGGTTGCCGGGCTCCAGTTGCCCGCAGGTGAACTGGAAGTCTCACGCGCAGCAATCGTCGCTGCAGCCGCAGCTGCGAGAACCTGTGGCGGTGGCAACGGGCAGCTGCGCCTCCCTGTGGCCGACCTGTGCGCCTGACGCAACGGCTTCCTGTGAAGATGCCGCTGTCCTGCTGCCTGACGCTTCCGGAGCTCCCGGCTTCGTGGCACGCACGAACCCCGAGATGATCCGCCCCTGAACCTGCTCCGCAAGCGCAACATCGAGGCCCGTTCCCTCGAGCAACGCCGCGGCGTCGTCACGTGAGTAGACGCGAGTGGGCTCGATGCTGGCATTCTCGAAACCTGCCTCGTGCAGCAGGTCGAGGAACTCCTGCTCGCCGAGTGCACCTGCCACGCAGCCGGTCCAGAGCGCCATGCTCTCCTTTACCGCGTCCGGAAGGCCGGCACGAGTGATCATGTCACTCACCGCAAAGCGGCCGCCGGGCTTCAGCACTCGGAACGCCTCTCTGATCACCTGACGCTTGTCACCAGACAGGTTGATGACACAGTTGGAAATGATGACGTCAACCGTGTTCGAAGGAAGCGGTATGGCCTCGATGTGACCCTTGAGAAACTCCACATTCTCGGCGCCCGCACGCGCCTTGTTCTCGAGTGCAAGCGCAAGCATCTCGTCTGTCATGTCCAGGCCGTACACCTTCCCCTTTGGCCCTACGCGCCTGGCGGAGAGCAGCACGTCAATGCCGCCACCCGAACCCAGGTCGAGCACAACCTCGCCCTCACCCAGCTCGGCCAGCGCCGTGGGGTTGCCACAGCCCAGGGAGGCGAGGAGGGCATTGGCCGGAATACCCGCCGTTTCACCGGCGTCGTACAGATCCGATGAGATGGGATCCCAAACTTCGGAGGTGGCACCGCAGCAGCCTGACGAGCCATCCTCGGGTCCGCAGCAACTGATCGCAATCGGCGCAGCGGTGCTTGCCGTGTCCTGCGCGTTGGAAGGCGCAGAGCTGCCGACACCATCGGCCACCTTTTGCGCGAGGGCACCATAACGCGCGCGCACGGTGTCACGGATGTCGCTTTCGCCAGACAGCGGTGTGGTTGGCGAGGCTGAGGTCTCTCGAGTGACGTCACTCATGGTGCCTGCTCCGGTTGTGGTGGGTATTAATCAAGAAACGTTGATACATTCGAGAAAAAAAGAGACATTCACATCAGAGTCCTCAGCCGCAGCAGCTCCCGGCGCGGTGCACGGGAAGCGAGCGAGCGCTGGGTTGCAGGTCGACTGTCAGGTCGTGGACTTCAGTCAGGGCTTCGGGAACGATGCTGTAATACGACCAGCGACCCTCCTTTCGGTCGACCACCAGCCCCGCTTCACGGAGCACGCGCAGGTGGAACGACAGCCGGGATTGTGCCGCATCCAGCCCGGCCTGCAGATCGCAGACGCACTGTTCGCCGCCACGGAGCATCGCGAGGATGGAGAGCCGTGTGGGGTCCGACAGCGCCTGGAACAGGGTCGAGGCGCGGCTGAGGTCGGGCAGGGGCGAGATGGTTGTGGTCATTGCCCGAAGTATATATCAACCAATATTGATATGTCAACTCCGGGGTTGGACCTGTTATCGAGGGGCGGTCAGCCCCATCCGCCTGGATTGGCTGCCGGCGGGCCGGCTGCAGTTGCTCCCCGCCCTCGCCCGTGTATCGGCGGGCCAGCTCCAGCTGCTCCCGGCCTCGGGGCTGCACCGGCGGCACTCTCTCGCTGCCACGTGATACCTTGAGGACGAACCGGCGCACCACCAGCCTGAGCTCGCCTTGCACGCCCAGCCCTCGGAACGTTTGTCCATAGAGACAGCCAATGTCACTGCGCATCACACGCGTCTACGCCACTGCTGACGGACATTCGCACTTCGAAGAGATCGACATCCCGCTACGCGACGGCGGCGACATCGGCAGGCTATCGGAGCAGCTTGCCGCACGCGGCGTCATCTTCCGCGAGAATGACCCGACCTATGACTACGACTGGCACTGTGCACCACAGCGTCAGTTCATAGTGCTGCTGGATGGCGCCATCGAGCTGGAAGTGAGCGACGGAGAAAAGCGAAGCTTTCGCGGCGGCGACATACTACTGGTGGAAGACACGGCCGGCCGGGGGCATCGCACGCGGACTACCAACGGTGAGACGCGGCGATCGCTCTTCATACCGCTCGACGACTCAGTGAACATCCCGGGGAGTGCCAGCGCGGTTGATCGCGCTGATGCGGTGGAGTAGCGCTCCACAATGTGGCGCGAAAGCGTACTCTGATGGCATTCGAGGGTGCCTCGGCACCCGTCTCCGGCGTTGCGCCCCTTGAACTAAAGCTGCAATTCCAGCGTCGGCGCCCGGGGCTCGGCCCTGGTGGAGGCTCAGGTGGGGCGAAGCGGAGCTTCGTCT
>DATGOL010000008.1:0-17495 GCA_035306065.1 Gemmatimonadales bacterium
AGCATCACGACCACGATCACCAGCTTGTTAGGCCACGGCTGCTCCAGCAGCTTGTTCCCTGCAGTGATACCGAACAGGAAGCCGACAATGATGATTACGCCGTTAAGCGTCCAGAGCCCCAGTTGCCAGTAGGCGAGCTTCTCGCTGTAGATCTCTGTTCTGGATTCTTCGGGAACCACGTAATAGGTGGCGCCCATGAAGCCGGTGAGCACCCACACGATGAGCAGGTTCGTGTGTATGGCCTTCACCTTGTCGAACGGCAGCAGGTTGATCAGGGGATCCGGGCCCAGATACTTCACGGCGCTCAGGATTCCGAATACCATCTGCAGGCCGAACAACAGCATCGCGACCACGAAGTAGGGGTACGCGATCCACTGTGTGCGGTAACGCATGATCTCGTCCTCCTATCGCAGTGATAACATGTAGGCCACCAGCTGGTCTATCTGCTCGGCGGAAAGCGTTTCCTGGTTGTTGTCGGGCATGAAGGAACGTCCGCCAGACGAGAACATGGCGCCTGGAACCAGGTATGCGTGCGGGTTCACGATGGATTCGCGAATGTAGCCCTCGGCGTCTGTTGCGCTTCCCGTGTAGTGCGCGCTGTCCACGAGCGCTGCCGCACGAGTGGCCAGGCCCGCCAGGCTGGGACCCGCGAGTGCGACGCCCGGCGACGTAGAGTGGCAGGCGAAGCATGCTGGCGGCGTCTGCCTGAAAACGAGTTCTCCCTGGGCAATGGGATCATCCGATGCTGCCGCGGTTGGTTCCGCAACAGTCTCCGCTCCACGCAACGAACCGCCGGACACGACGATCGGTCGCGGCGGCCAGCCCTGGTTGTCAATCTTCGATACCCAGTCCAGGAACGCTATCACCTCGGTGATCTCATTCTCGTTCAGGTTCGGATTGGGCATCAGTCGCCTGTGAACCTGCTCGGAATAGAACTGGGATGGATCGCGCAGGAACGCTCGCAGGTACTCGGAGCCTCGCTGCTGGGTGATCTTCGTGAGATCCGGAGCGTAGTAGGCTCCCTCGCCGAGCAGCGTGTGGCAATTGATGCAGTTTTTCGCGTGCCACACGTCCTTCCCCGCGGCCACCTCCTCCGTGATCATGTCGGAGTTGGTGAGCGTGTCGAACTGGCGATGGCTGTCGATCGTCATTCCCAGGAATATCACGGCAAACAGCACCGTACCACCTATGAAGAACAGGCGCGTGTGGCGTTTAGTCATCGTAGAACTCCGTCGGAAACGGTGTGACGACCGGCTTGATCAGACCGTGATGAACTTCCAGTTGGCAACGATGTGCCAGAGCGCGTAACCGAACGAGGCCGCAATGAGCGCCAGTACAAGCCAGAGAACGGCGCGCCCATAGCTGTACGCGGCGGGCGGTGAGTGAGTCGACATGAGGCGACCTTGGGTGTATGGAGACTGCGGAGGCGCTGGGGCTACCGCGCGAGACTACACCCGGGGGCGGTGAGAAGCAAGGTGCAGGGCGCACCTGATCCGGTGCCAATTGTCTGCGGGCGGAACTTCTCCGTGCCCGAAACTCAGCGAACTTCCCGCCTCCTATCGCCTGCTTTCACCCGGCTCGCAACCGCACCCATCCGCACAACCGCCCTCACTCCCGCGAGCAATTCGCGCAGTGGAGCGCCAGCGCCACCCGAGATACAGCACTGCGGCGAGAACGATGAGTAGAACTGGAAGCGGCGGCATGGATCGAAGTGCTGAGGTTGCCTGTAGCTCACCGGCAGGCTGGCGCGGTGAGAAAACCCGGAATTCTGACAGCTGAAGCTTAGGTCGTTTGTGCCATGTACCGTATGTGTCCGCTATCTCTCATGCTCCGCCACCAATCTGATACACCAGCCACGCCGATACCCAGGCCAGCACCAGCATGTAACCGAACTGGAGTGATGCCCACTTCACCCCCGTCCATCCACCACCCGCCTCACGAACCGTGATGGCCGTGGTACTCATGCACATCAGCGCGAACACGTAGAACACCATCAGGCTTATCGCCGTGAGCGTCGTGTAGGCAGCCGTTCCGTCTGCACGGCGCTCGTTGCGGAGACGTGCGGTAAGTGCACTGGTATCCTCGTCATCGGCACCGACGCCATAAATGGTACCCATGCTCGCAACGAACACCTCACGAGCGGCAAACGATGACACGATGGACACGCCGATCTTCCAGTCGAAACCAAGTGGACGCACCGCAGGTTCGACAGCGTGGCCGATCTTCCCCAGGTAGCTGTTGGCCAGCTGTAATTCCTGAGCGCGCTCATCCGCTGCATCAGCACCAGGCTCCGACTTCGGATAGCTCGCAAGCGCCCAGAGCACTATCGAGAGCGCCAGGATCACCGTTCCTGCACGCCTGAGGAACATCATGCAGCGCTGGGTTACCACGAGCAGCAGGCTGCGAGGATCAGGCAACCTGTACGGTGGCAGTTCCATGATCAGCGGCCGCACCGGCCCCTTCAGCAGTGTCTTCTTGAATACCGCCGCCATCGCCAGTGCAGCAACAGTACCCAGAAGGTACATGCCGAGCATGGTCAGGCCTCGCAGATCGAACACGCCAGCCACGGCCACAGCCGGTACGAATGCACCTATGAGCAACGTGTATACCGGCAGCCTGGCAGAACAGCTCATCAATGGCAACACCATAATGGTTGCCAGCCGATCCTTGGGTTCCTCGATCACACGCGCACTCATGATAGCCGGCACCGCGCACGCATATCCCGACAGCATCGGTATGAAGCTGCGCCCGTGGAGACCCACGGTGCGCATGACACGGTCCATGATGAATGCCGCACGAGACATGTAGCCCGTGTCTTCCAGGAGACCGATGAACAGAAAGAGAATGGCAATCTGCGGCAGGAACACCACAACACTTCCCACACCCGCAATCACCCCGTCCACCACCAGCCCCCTGAAATCCCCCTCCGGAAGCAATGCCCCAACCAGGCTCCCGAATGCCGCCACAAGCTGCTCAACACCATCCATCATCGGCGCGGCCCAGGTGAAAATCGCCTGGAACACAAGCGCCATGAGGCCGATGAAGATGACAGGGCCCCACGCCCTGTGCAGCAGCACCTTGTCCAGCTTGTCGCTGAACCCCTGGCTGCCTGACGTGGACCGGTAGGACACCGCCTTCGATACCACTTCGCCAATCCATGCGTAGCGCAGCTCGGCTTCGAGACTTCTAGGGTCCAGCCCGGCCGCCTCCACCTTGCCGCGCGCTTCGCGCACTGCCGCCGGCAGCCCCGAGATGTCCTTCAGGTGTCCTTCGATACCGGCAACGCCCAGCAGGCGCAACGCCTCCATGGACGCTGCCGCAGGCGTGAGGCCGCCAGCTAACAGCAGCTGCTCCACCGGCGCCAGCGCCTCAGCGGCATCGTTAGGAAGCTCGAATCCTCGTGCAGCCGGCGGCAGCGTGGGCGCCAGCTCGATCGCACGCTTCAAATGCTCCAGGCCCTCTCCTCGAGTGGCAACCGTTGGAACCACGGTTGCACCAAGGTCCTGAATGAGCATCGGGATATCAATGCCAATGCCGTCAGCATGCGCTGCATCCATCTGGTTCAGCGCAATAATCGTCGGCAGGCCAAGTTCCAGAACCTGCGAGGCAAGAAAGAGGTTTCGCTCCACGTTGCGCGCGTCCACCACCACCACCACCACGTGCGGCTGCTGCTCACCCGCCATCCGGCCGAGCAGCACACCCAGCGCGATCTCCTCGTCAGGTGAGCTGGCAGACAGGCTGTACGTGCCCGGAAGGTCCACCAGCAAGCCACGCCCGCCGGACGAACGCTGGAAGTCCCCTTCGGCGCGCTCGACGGTGACACCGGCGTAATTCCCCACACGCTGACGCAACCCGGTAAGAGCATTGAACAGCGTGCTCTTGCCGGTGTTGGGATTTCCGATCACGGCTACCCGGAGCAGCTGGCCGGTGGCAGGGCCGGCCGCCTGCACCGGACGCTGAGGGCTACTGGTCGTTGTCATCACTTGTCTGAAATCCCTGTAGCGCCGCGCCGGCGCTCAGGGCTCCACGCGAACGCCGGCAGCCTCGTGCTTGCGCAGCGTGAGGATGAAGCCGCGAACGCGAAGCTCCATGGGGTCTCCGAGCGGAGCCACCCGAACCACTTCCACCCGAGCGCCGCGCGTGAGACCCATGTCCCTCAGCCGCTGGATCTCGGAAGCCGCACCCTCCAGCGCCACGATGCGTCCCGACTCGGCGGGGGCGAGATCCGTGAGTGAGCGGGACACTGCCGGTGTCGTCAGCCCGAAATCGGGCGGACCATCACATCGCCGGCGAGTGCGGCAGCGAGTGCCAGCCGTGAGCCGCGCACGTCCAGCAGGAATCCGTTGCGTGAGTCAAGCACGGTAACGGACGAACCCTCGAACAGCCCCAGCGTTCGCAGCCGGCAGGCTTCGCGCTCTTCGCAGCCGAGTGACACCACCACCGCTCGCCGGCCCCGGCGACATGTAGTCAGGGGGCACAGCGCACAGACGTCGCTGGCCAGCGCCTTGCGACGGAGCAGACGATTGAAAATGGATGATCGGGCGATCACGTAGCTGCGGATGTAGCTGTTACGAAAATGAGAGGGTCCCTGACCGGAAGTGAGCTTCCTGAAGCAGGGCCAGCACGATGAAATTGCAGGGCCCGAGCGTTCCAGCGCAAGCGGCTGGCGCAAAAAGCCGAAACAATCACTCAGGAATACCTGATAAAGGGCTCTGTGAGATGGAGAATTGCCCCGGGAAGCCGTTTCCAGGCGTCGCGGGCCACGCGCCTGGGAGTGAGGAAGTGCAGACAGAGACGGTTGAGTGCACCCGTGGCAGGCACCAGGGGAATAGCCGGGGGTCATACCGCGGTGACCTTTTTTCGATGCACCGGCGCCGCTACGTTCAGTTCCGACTGAATGAACCGAATGATATCGCCTTGCCTGACAACGACCTCATTGAAAAGCTCGGGATCCACTTCGAGCAGCACGCCCTTCCCCGCATTGCAGGCCGCATTTTCGGCCTGTTGCTCCTCTCCGTGGAACCGCTATCTCTGGATCAGATTGCCGAGCAGCTGCATGTAAGCCGCGCGAGCGTTTCCGTGGACGCCAGGAGACTCGCGCATCTTGGAATCATCCAGCAGACCGGGCAGCCCGGCGACCGCCGCAAGTACTACAAAATTGCCGTTGACTCCTTCGCACGAGCCATGAGACTGAGGCTTCAGTCCATACGCGACTTCCACTCGCTCATTGCGTCCGCCGCCGACTCGAAGGCCAACCGGGATGATCAGATCCATGCCAGGCTTGCCGACTTCGAAGCGGGATCTCGCGAGATCATTCGCCTGCTGGAAGCCGGAATCGCCAGCAACTGTGCCCGCAGTCACCAGACTCAGTGGGCCTGACACCTCCGATGCCACACGACACCACGAATATCTTCATGCATTCCACCTCACGGCGGCTTGCCGCCAACGTTCTCGTATACATCGGAGCCCTGTCAGTACTTGCTGCGTGCGGTGGAGACACCTCCGCCACCGAATCGGAATCGGACGCCGCTACCGTACTCCTTTCAACCGATGATCTCGTGCAGGCCAGGCTCGCTTCGGTGTCCAGCGGGGTTGTCGTTACAGGATCGCTGGAGCCTGCCGAACGAGTATCCGTCGTGGCACAGGTGGCGGGAACGGCAGGGGCGGTGAATGTGGACCGTGGCTCCAGGGTGTCTGCCGGACAGGTACTTACTACCATCGAGGCAGCCGGTGTGCGCAGCCAGGCTGCTGGTGCCGCGGCCAATGTCGAGGCCGCGCGTGCCAACGCGGAAGTTGCACTCCGCCAGCGCGACGCCTCACGAGCGCTCCATCAGCAGGGTGCCATCTCAGAACTGGAGTTCCGCAGGGCGGAAGCCGCGCTCCAGGCTGCCAACGCACAAGTTGCGCTTGCCGAAGCTCAGGCTGCCGGAGCAAGTGAACAGGCGGTGCGTACGCGGGTGACTTCTCCGATTGCGGGAGTGGTGAGCGACCGAAATCTGGAGCGTGGCGAGGCAGTGAGCGTTGGCGACATGCTCTTCGAGGTAGTGGATTCGCGCACTCTGGAACTGTCGGGTCGCATTCCGGTAGAGCTCGCGCAGCGCGTGAGCGTGAACCAGCCGGTGACCTTCACGCTGGATGCCTATCCGGGGCGCACCTTCGAGGGTCGTGTGGCACGGAAGGACCCTGTTGCCGACGCACAGACGCGCCAGGTGGGCATCTACGTTCAGCTGCCTAATCGGAACAGTGAAGTGATTGCGGGGCAGTTCGCCAGGGGGCAGGTGGTTGGCGACCGGCAGGAAGATGTTGTCGTAGTCCCGATACCCGCCGTGCGCGGTGCCGGTGCAGACGCATCCGTGTTTATCGTGGAGAATGGCGTGGTCGTGAGGCGTCCGGTGGAGCTGGGTACCCGCGACGACGTAAACGGTGTGGTTGTCGTAACGAGCGGCGTACAGCCGGGCGACCAGATACTGGCAACGCCCGGAGCCGCCATTCCGGAAGGCACGCGCGTATCGCTGCAGCAGCCGCGCGGCGGAGTTGAGCGGGATACTGGCGGGCGTCCCTCCACGACCGTGGGTGACAGCACTGCGGCGGGCGCGGATTCCACGGGTGAGGGTACACGATGAACCACGGCCTGGAACACCAGTCTACGGAGGCTTCCCGAAAGAGTGCCGCCGAAAAGCAGATGGTCCAGCGGGAAATTGTGGCGCGCGCGGGATCAGGACTGAGCGGCGTTGCCATCCGGCGCCCGGTGTTCACGACCATGATCATGCTCGGCCTGCTGGTGCTGGGCTACTTCAGCTTTCGCGGCCTGGCAATCGACCAGTTCCCGAACGTGGACATTCCGGTAATATCCGTGCAAACCGTCTATCCGGGTGCAAGCCCGGAAACGGTGGAGCGTGAGGTTACCGAAAGGCTGGAGGAAACCTTCAACCCGGTGGAAGGCGTGGACCGCATAACGTCCACGTCGCTGGAGGGCGTGTCGCTGGTGATCGTGGAGTTTGACCTGTCTCGCAATGTTGACCTCGCGGCCCAGGACATTCGCTCTCGCATCGAGACTGTGCGCGCACAGCTGCCGCTCGACATCGAGACTCCGGTGGTGACCAAGTTCGACCCGGCATCGGAGCCGATCGTTTCCATCGCGCTTTCATCCACGTCCCTGCCGCTTTCGGAGCTCACCTCGCTTGCAGACGAGACCATCCGCACACGGCTGGAAACGGTTAGCGGTGTGGGTGAAGTGCGCCTGGCGGGTGGTCAGGAGCGTGAGATTCGTGTATTCCTCCTGCCGGACAGGCTGCAGTCGCTAGGCATATCCGTAAGCGAGGTGATGAGTGCGCTCGCGTCGCAGAACCTTGAGGTTCCTGCCGGGCGCATTGAACGCGGGGCAACGGAGCAGCTGGTTCGCGTAACAGGCCGTATCACCGAGCCGCGCCAGTTCGAGCAGGTGATCGTCGCGACCCGCAGTGGCACGCCAATTCGCCTTGCAGACGTTGCACGCGTGGAAGAGGGCGCGGAGGAAGAGAGGTCCATCGCACTCGTGGACGGCGTAAGGGCCGTTTCGCTGGACATCCTCAAGATCACCGGTGCGAATACGGTGGATGTTGCGGACGGTGTTCTGGCCGAGCTGGATGAGCTTCGCGCCGGACTCCCTCCGGGCACCACGCTGCAGGTTGTGCGCGACAACTCGGAGATCATCCGGCAGTCGGTGAGCGACGTGATTCACGAGCTTATACTGGGCGCGATACTCACGATCATTATCGTGATGCTCTTCCTTAACGATTGGAAGGCCACGGCAATTACGTCGTTTGCGCTTCCGGTATCGGTCATCTCGTCGTTCCTGCTCATGGGCATACTCGGCTTCACGCTGAACGTGCTCACGCTGCTGGCGCTTTCGATCTCCATCGGCATCCTGATCGACGACGCGATCGTGGTGATCGAGAATATCGTGAGGCACAGGGAGATGGGCACCGACAGCTTCACTGCTGCGGGCCGCGGAACCCGTGAGATCGTTCTCGCCGTGCTCGCCACCACACTGTCCATCGTTGCCGTGTTCGTGCCGGTGGCATTCATGGGCGGCATCATCGGCAGGTTCTTCTTCGAGTTCGGGCTCACGGTTGCATGGGCCGTGATGATCTCGCTGTTCGTTTCCTTCACGCTCACGCCAATGCTTTCTGCGTGGTGGGGCGTTGAGCCGCACAGCGGAGAGTCGCGCAACCCGATTACGCGTGCAATTGGCGGGTTCAACACCTGGTTCGACAGGCAGGCGGACAGGTACCGTGGCGTTATCACCTGGGCACTCGAGCACCGCAAGTCCACGATACTGATTGCGGTAGCAGCGTTCGTCGGCTCGTTCCTGTTGTTCCCGTTCATCGGCGGCGCCTTCATGCCGGATTCGGACGAATCACAGTACGTGGTGCTGTTCGAGACGCCTGAAGGATCAAGCCTTCAGTACACGAGGCAAAAGGCCGAGCAGATCGTGAATGCCATTGGTGACATGCCGGAGGTGGCATATACGTACACCACGATCGGCGCGGGTCTCACCGGAACGGTCACGGCCGGCCAGGTATTCGTGAGGCTCACGTCGAGTGCCGAGCGCGACCGGTCGCAGAGCGACATGATGCTCGCGACCCGGGAACTCATCACGCCGGTGTACGGCCTGACGACTGCCGTGCTGCCGGCCGGTGGATTCGGCGGTGCCGTGGCGCCGATCCAGGTTCAGCTTCAGGGTCCGGACACCGAGGAGCTTCAGCGTCTTTCGGTGCAGGTGGCCGCGCTGATGAGAGACATCTCCGGCGTGGTTGACATTCAGACTTCGCTGGGCGAGCTGCGCCCGGAATACCGCATTGCGGTGAATCGTGACGTGGCGAACGAGGTGGGGCTGGATATCGGCCAGATCGCGCGCACCATCCGTCCGTACCTGGCCGGTGAAACCGCAACGCGCTGGGAAGACCCCACGGGCGAAGAACGAGACGTGGTGGTGCAGGTTGCGGGGGAGAGACGGGTGTCCAGGGTTGACCTGGCAACCATGCCGCTCGCAACCAGCAGGCGTAACCCGGACGGAACGGCAATCACCGTAAGCCTGGGCGACGTAGCTGACATCGAGGAAGGTGCAGCACCGGCGCAGATCGATCGTCAGGACGTGAGGCGCGTTGCGAGCGTGTCTGCCACGACACTGCCGGAACTCTCGCTCGCCGAAGCCTCGACCCTGATTCGCGAAAGCCTCGAGGCCCTGGAGCTTCCGCCCGGCTATTCGGTACAGCTCGGCGGTGAAACGGAGCAGCTGGAGGAGACGGTAGGATACGTGGTGGAGTCCATCGTACTCGCCATCATCCTCATCTTCCTCATTCTTGCATCTCAGTTCGAGTCATTCTCGCAGCCGTTTGCGATCATGACGTCGCTGCCGCTGTCGCTGATCGGAGTTCTGCTCGCGCTGCTGCTCACCAACGACACACTGAACATGAT
Organism: Gemmatimonadales bacterium; assembly: GCA_035306065.1. Taxonomy (GTDB): domain Bacteria; phylum Gemmatimonadota; class Gemmatimonadetes; order Gemmatimonadales; family Gemmatimonadaceae; genus JBBQHX01. The sequence continues at coordinate 9,460 of DATGOL010000008.1, forward strand.
GAGCATGATTGGTGTGATCATGCTGATGGGCCTTGTGACGAAGAACGCAATTCTGCTGGTGGACAATGCGAACGAGCGGCGTCGTGAGGGCACCGAGCGGTTTACGGCGCTGGTGGAGGCAGGCCAGGTGCGTCTGCGTCCGATCATGATGACCACTCTCGCGATGATCTTCGGAATGCTCCCGATTGCGATGGCGCTGGGTGAGGGCGGAGAGTTCCGTGCGCCGATGGCACGTGCCGTAATCGGTGGCCTCATCACTTCAACCATGCTCACGCTGGTCGTGGTGCCGGTTGTTTACACCTACTTCGATGACCTGGGAAGCTGGGTTGCGCGAACGGTGTTGCGGAGGGGCGAGGATCCTGTGCCGGCTGCGGCCGTGGGAGCGCCCGTGGCGGAGTAACGCGAGGCGTAGTATTGCAGGCGATACACGGATGCGCACCCGCGAGTGCGCTCCGTATATCGCCGCACCTTTCTACGCTCGCTCTTCTCCCATGCCCTGCCACCTGAAAAACGTCAGGCTCACGGCGCCGAGTATCCACATCAGGCCGAACATCAGCATCATGCCCGACGCGAGCTGCTGGTCTACCCTGGGAGTGAACCCGGGAATGGGCGGTGCAAGCTCGTAGGTGGCGTACACCGGATACTCGGAGAGCATCAGCCACATGCCTAACGGAGTATGGGCCAGCGAGCCAAGTATGATGACGCCGATCTTGAGCGGCGGTGACAGTGGCTGCCTGCCAGGTGGAACTCCTGCAACGACCCACCAGAACAGCAACGCGGGAATCAGCCAGATCATGTCAATCAGGAATGCACCTGCCTGGGTGGCCATCAGGCCGTCCGTTACCGATGGCGTGTGCGACGCAATCAGCGCCCCGTTGAAGAGCGCCGCCGCCAGGATAGGCTGAGTCAACACCTTCAGCACCTTGCCTGCCGGACGAGCCGCAATCGCCTCCGACGTTCCGCGCGGAAGTCCCACAACGAGCAGAACAGGCGCAACGAACGCTATCAGCAGGTACTGCAGCATATGCATGCTCGCCAGGTAGCCTCCGCCCAGCGCTCCTACCGGCCAGTCGAACGCTATCCAGAGCGCCAGTATGCCGCCCGCACCCGCCGCACGACGCCAGCCGCGCTCTGCCTCGGGAGGGTTGCTCGCCAGGCGGGTGACCCTCCAGTAGCCGAACGCGAACAGGCCTATGAACAGCCATACGCCCGGGTAGGCACGCCATTCCCACGTCCACGGCAGGTCTACCGCGGAACACCACCACTGAACTGCATCCATCGTTAACGGAGTATCAGGAGACGACTAATGGCGCCGCTGCCGGAGGCAACGTCACTGCGGCGCATACTCACCCAGTCGCGCCAGCACATCGCCGTAGGTGACAACCGGCAGCGTAAGCACAACTCGTCCGGCGCGGCTCAGCTCCAGGGTAACGGTCAGCGAGTCGCCCTGAACAACAGGCGCCACAAGGTCTTCGAGCATTATGTGAAGGCCGCCCGGACCCATGCTCAACGTTCTTCCAGCCGGAACTTCCTGCGGGCCCGCCGGCCCCATTCCGGACATCCCGCCGCTGCTGCGCGTTGCATGCACTGCAGCGGTCGTGGCGGCTGGCGATGACACACCCGTTAGCGTGTCCGGCTCCGACCCATCGTTCAGGAGCACCACGAATACGGCCATCGGCCCCGTCTCGAGCGGAGGCGCGGGGGCCGCTGCCGCGACTACGGAGATGCTTCCCGAACTGGCAAGTGATACCGGCTGGTCCAAGCCTGCGGCCGGCTCGGGATCGCCGGATGAGCAACCGGCTACCAGCGCGGATGCCGCCAGCATGACGGTTGCGATAAGGGGGTTTCTCACCAGCGCAGCTCCAGAAGGATTGGAATGTCGTGCGTCCAGTCGGCTTGTCGCGCACCGAACGGATATGCAATGTGCGCGAGGTTGTCCGACGGCGAGAACGCCAGCACCTGCCCGGCGTGCGCTACAAGGTAGCCTGCGGAATCCGGAAGAGTGCCCTCCGTGCCCTCCATCGCGTACGCGTCGCCGAGCTTCATCTCCTTCTGGATGGCGTTCACGTCCTCGAGCGGCCCAACCAGCCCCACGAACGTGCGATCGAATGCGTCCAGCCATGATCGCAGGCGCTGCGGTGTGTCCCGCTCCGGGTCCGTTGTCACGAACACAACGCTTACCTGCGACCGTTGCTCGTGGGTGAGCATGCGCAGGGCGTTCGCGATGTTCGCCATGTGCACCGGGCAAACATCGGGGCAGTAGGTATACCCGAAAAACAGCAGCGTGAGCTTGCCGTCCGTGCGGACGCGGAAGTCGAACGGATTGCCGTCCGTGTCGGCAAGCGTGAAGCTTGCCTTACCAATAGCCTCTGGGAGCGCGGTTCCGCGCAGGTTGTGCGGACGCGGCGCCGAATCTCCCGAAGCGCACGCCATAATGCCCAGCGAGGCCGCCGCCAGGGCCAGTGCCGAGAGCCGGGTACTTGCAGATACGATGAGAGCAGACACGAACCAGGGTACTGGAGCCAATCGGGGAGCCGGAAAGCTAACGGCTGAGCCACAACCGGCCGACGTAAAGCCGCCAGGCAGCACCAGACACCCCTTTCTTTCCCGCCAGAATTTCTTGAATTCAAGATCTGGGGGAACCTTCCGATACTCCAACTCGGAACGGAGTTCGCAACTCCTCAATTACCCGGTTTTCACTAACAGCATGCGCATCACCAACCAGACCCTCACCAGCCGCAGCCTGCGGGCGCTGAATGAGAACCTGCGGCTCATGGCGGACGCCCAGGAGCGCGCGGCGACGGGCAAGCGACTGCGCCAGGCGTCAGACGATCCGGCCGCAGCCAGCGAGGTGATGCGAATCGACTCGTCACTCCGTGCCGTGGAGCGCTATCGACGCAATGTGGATTCAGTGCGCGGGCGCGTTGGCGCGGAGGAGTCTGTGCTGGATCAGCTGACCGCCCTGCTCAACCGTGCAGAGGAGATTGCGGTAGGACAGGCGAGTGATACGTCGAGCAGTGCGACAAGACTGGCTGCAAAACTCGAGGCAGACAGTCTGCTCCAGTATGCCATCACCCTGGGGAATACACGGTTCGGCGACGAGTACCTGTTCGGCGGCTACCATACGGATGCCGCGCCGTTCAACCCGACCGCAGATCTCAACCAGGCACCCGCGCGCGACCTGTACCTCTCTGCCGACCCGCAGAATCCGGGAAGCAAGCGCGAGCCAGTGGGGAACCCGGAAATTGTCATTGCGCCGGGATTCACAATGGAGGTCAATCACAATGGCAGCCAGGTATTTCTGGACACCGGCGTGCTCGAAGCCCTTCACACCCTCACGCAAGCACTGGAATCGGACGATACGAACGCCATTCGCGCGTCCATGGGAACCATCCAGGGCAGCTTTGCGAGTCTGCAGGAGCATTACGGTTCGGTAGGTGCGCGCAGTAACCAGCTCGACATCACGGAGTCCAGCATCCTGTCGCTGAAAGCGAATCTCCAGGCTCATCGCAGCGGACTGGCCGATGCCCCGTTCGACGAGGCGGTGACGGAGCTGGCCGCTCGGCAGTCATCGTATCAGGCAGCCCTGCTTGCCACCTCGCGAGTCCTGAACCTTTCCATCACGGATTACCTGCGTTGAGTACAGTCATGGCAGCACCGGCACAACAAATGGCGTTCGTGGACGTACCGTCCGACCTGTTCGGTACCATTACGGTGCCTGAAGAGGCTGTGCTCGATTTCCCGGGCGGCGTGTATGGGTTCGAGGACTGTCGCCACTTCATCATGGTGGAGGCACAGCTGCCGGGCTTCTTCTGGCTGCAGTCAACGGAACGCGCATCATTGCTCTTCCTGCTCACGGATCCGTTCGCTCACCTGGAGACGTACGAGGTGGAGATGGATCTCGCGAGCGAGCAGCAGCTGGGCAGCTCGGACCCTGACGACGTGAGCGTGCTGGCAATCGTAACTCTCCCGCGTAATGCGCAGGAAGAGGCAACGATGAACCTGCAGGGTCCGATAGCGGTGAACACCGTTATGCGCCGCGGGCGGCAGCTGGTGATGGCGGATGATCGGTGGGGTTGCCGACACCCCCTGGCGCTCGAGCCGATCAGGGCATAGAGAAACCCTTGTAGTGCTGTGGTCCAGGCCGGGCGCACCATTCGCAGGTGCGCCCGGCTTTTCGTTAGGGCATCGCATGCCACATCCCTGGCACCTGATACCTGCTCCAGCACCTGCCAGACAGGCCTGATCATCATCCCCACTAAAGTTCCCGTTCCTTCTGCCGATACAACTGTCAGCGGCGGTCAACAGGGGCCGCGCAACCGGGGCAGGGAAGCTCCGTCCACAGTCAAGGGATGACAGATCACCATGCGTATCAACACGAACATCTCCGCGATCAACGCGCAGCGAAACCTGTTCGAGACCAATCGTTCGGTCGACAACTCCATGCGCAAGCTCTCTTCGGGACTCCGCATCGTTAAGGCTGGTGACGATGCTTCCGGTCTCGTGATCGCCAACCGCCTTCGCGCGAACACCCGCTCGCTCGGACAGGCGGTGAAGAACGCGGAGCAGGCCAATGCCCGCCTCTCGATCGCCGAAGGTTCCGCTCAGACGATCCAGAAGATCCTCGAGCGTCAGCGCGAGCTCGTAACGCAGGCGAAGTCTGCCAACTACAACGGCAGCGAAGGCTCGCGCAAGGCGCTTGACGACGAGTTCACGGCCCTGAGTGCGGAAGTTACGCGTATCATCAGCACCACCACCTACGAGGGTGGGGCGATCTTCGGCGCAGCTGCACAGACCTACCAGGTTTCCGCGTCGGATGCCGCTGCAGACAACCTGTCCTTCACCATCGACCTCGCGGGCGCCTCTATCGCTACCACGCTCTTCGCAGACGTGACTGCGGACGCCGGTCCCGCAGTGGACTTCGCCGAGGTTGATACTGCTCTCGATGCGGTCAACACATCGCTCTCCACCATCGGCGCCGCACAGAACCGCCTCGAGTTCACCGTGAGCAACCTGAAGGTCGCTGTGCAGAACCAGGAGGCCGCGGAGTCAACCATTCGCGATCTCGATATGGCCGAGGAGATGACTCGCTTCACGAAGAACACGATTCTCCAGCAGGCCGGTACGGCGATGCTGGCCCAGGCGAACCAGTCCGCACAGGGCATCCTGCAGCTGCTCCGCTAAGGCAACCCTCCGGTAACCTCGGTTACCGGGACCCCCGGGGGTGGGACACTCCACCTCCGGGGCTTCATCGTGAGGAAGATCAATGGCCGGTATCTCGTTCTCGGGCGTAGCAAGCGGAATTCAGTGGGGTGACATTGTTGACCAGCTGATCGCGGCGGAAAGCGCGCGCAACCTGGCGCCGCTGCAGAGCCGCCTCACGCTTATCGACAGGCAGCGCACGGCATGGACCAGCTTCAACACACTCCTTGGAACGTTTCAGGATGTCGCGAAGCAGTTGCGCACCGGAGAGTTGTTCGGCCAGTACTCCGCCACCGGCGGACTCAGTTCGGCTACCGGGCAGGCCATCGTCACGGCAACGCCAACCAGCGCGGCAGCTCCGGGTACCTATTCGGTTGAAGTACTATCCGTTGCTCGCGCGCAGAAGCTCAGCGGTGGCGTATTCGCAGACAGCACCACCGCACTCGGCGTGAGCGGCACATTCAATGTGGGTGGGCAGGAAGTAGCTATTGACGCCGGCGATTCGCTGAATGCCATCAGGGATAGCATAAATTCGCTGAACGCTGGCGGTAGCCCGACGCGGGTGTCGGCCGCCATCGTGAGTGGTGCCACCGGGGGATCGCGTCTCGTGCTCACGAGTGACGTGCCTGGCGAACAGGGCACCGGACTCGTGGATGGTCCGGACGGCGTACTGCGTCAGCTCGGTTTCATGGACAGCCGCACGAGACTGGTTGCCGCAGCAGACCAGCCGATTGCGACGGCGATAGGTGCCTCGTCTCCCGGCGCTACGTCCATCGCCGTGAATGGACGCTCATTCTCACTCGACCTTGGGTCAGACTCGCTGAATGACGTTGCTGCACGACTGCGTTCCGCCGGCATTTCAGCCAGCGTGGTTGCCGAGCCCTATGGCTATGGCACAGCGTACAGGCTGCAGATTGGCGGGCACGCAACCGCGACCGCAGACGCCGGCAGTGAGGAAGCGCTTGCACTGCTCGATGTTGACGTTGGAGTGCTCGCGTCCGACAGCCAGATCGTCTCGGGCCCTGTATTCACCTCGGGCGCTGCAGCGGCTACCGGCTCCACCAGTCTCGCAGGTCTCGTTGCGGACGGAATCGACCACGGGATTGCAATTGGCGATGCCATTCACCTCACAGGTACTCGTGGGGACGGCAGCGCGTTTACGGTTGGTCTCACCGTGCAGGCCGGTGATACGCTGGACATGCTCATCACACGCTTCAACGACGAAACGGAAGGACTGGGCAGCGGATCCAGGCCGGCCGAAGCAATGCTCGGCGCTGACGGTCGCATTCGCCTGGTGGATGGTCTTGGCGGCGACTCACAGCTCTCGTTTACGCTGAGCGTAGTGGACCCCGATGGAAAGTCCATTGCACTCGGCGGATCGAGCATCGAGGTAACCGGCCGTTCTCGCGAGATTACCAGCGGGTCGTCGGCACAGGTGCTGGTGGACGGAGTACTTCATCAGGCGTCAGGCACCGAGCTCGTGGACGCCATACCCGGAGTGACACTCAGGCTGGAGCAGGCCATGCCGGGCACCGTTACCGAGCTCGCGATTACACGCGACGAGACGAAGACGGTGGAAGCCATGAAGCAGCTCGTGGAGGCATACAATGCAGTCGCGGCCTTCGTGGATGACCAGCGCCGCACGGGTCAGCCACTGGCCTCCAACAGCACGCTGCGCGGTGCAATGAGCGCGATCAACAATGCGCTGAGAACCGAAGTCGTGGACGCGGGTGATTACACTCGCGGAACGATCGTCGGCCTGTCGCTCGATCGTTATGGAAGGTTGCAGTTGGACGAGACTCGCCTCAGGGAGTCACTGGCCCATTCACCCGCCGACGTGAAACTGTTGTTTGGTGAAATGGGCGTTGGTCGTGCGCTCGAGGATGTCGTGAAGGGCCTGACGCGTGGAGGAGACGGCACCATTGCGATGATGACATCTTCTCTCGACCAGCAGAAGAGCAGTGTTGAGCGAAGGCAGTCAGCGGTGGAGGCGCGACTCGAGCTCCGTCGTGATCACCTTACCGCACAGTTCGTTTCGATGGAGGCATTGGTGGCACAACTCCAGAACCAGGGCAACTGGTTCGCGAGTCAGATGTCTTCGCTGCAGCCGTCGTCCTGACGGGGCCGCGTATGGCAAGGCATGAGGTGGGTCTTAACGACGATGCGGGCAAGGTGGATTCCAGGATGCACGGCGTGCAGCTGCCTGACGGTGCCACGATCCGCGCCCTGCTTCGCGAACTGGTGCGCAGCGCAAGCGAGATAGTGCTACTCGTGGAGCAGGGTGCCATGGACGAGGCAATGGCGATGCTCGAGGAACGGAACAGGCGCTTCGAAGCTGTTCGTGAGGCGGTGGACGGGCTGCGTCAGTCCCCGGAACCCACGCAACCGGATGACGAGACGATGTCGCTGCTCGCGGACGCCGGCGCCGCACATTTTCACCTGACGCTTGCGCTGGATGCCGCGAGGGAAGGCTTGCGACGCGAGATGGCCAGCACGGCTCGAGGATCTTCAGCAGGCAGCACCTACGGACGGGCGGCCGGGCCGGCGCCCCAGAGGCAGCTGGACGAACGGCGGTGACGGTCGGCTGCTGCTGCGCGCATTGATCGAGCTCGCCGGGGACGGCTGACGCCCCTGTACTCGTCGAGCTCGCCGATGACGGCTCACGTCCCTGTATTTGGCGCAGGGCCGGAATGCGGCTTACCGCGGACGTTCAACTACCGCTTCAGCTTTCCGATCCACGTCCGATACTCATCCCCAGCGCGCGGGCGCCTGAGCACCGGTAATGGGGCGACGATGCCCCGATAGCCCCCGCGCCCCAATCGTGAGCGCCCGTC
>DATGOL010000009.1:0-9676 GCA_035306065.1 Gemmatimonadales bacterium
CTGCTCGGGCGAGATCAGCGAGACCTTGAGCATCAGTGTCAGCCCTTCAGGCGCTCAGCATTGGCGATGATATCTTCCACGCCGCCGCACATGAAGAAGGCCTGCTCCGGATACTGGTCAAACTCACCCTGCACCAGGCGCTCGAACGAGCTCACCGTTTCCTCCAGCCTCACGAACTTGCCGGGGATGTTGGTGAACTGCTCTGCCACGTGGAAGGGCTGCGACATGAAGCGCTGAATACGGCGTGCGCGCGACACCACCAGCTTGTCCTCTTCCGACAGCTCGTCCATGCCGAGAATAGCGATGATGTCCTGCAGCTCCTTGTAGCGCTGAAGGATTCGCTGAACTTCCACAGCCACGCTGTAGTGACGCTCACCCAGGAACTGCGCATCGAGAATGCGCGAGCCTGACGCGAGCGGATCCACCGCCGGATAGATGCCGAGCTCCGTGATCGCACGCGAGAGCACCACCGTGGCGTCCAGGTGAGCGAACGCGGTGGCAGGTGCGGGGTCCGTGATGTCGTCAGCAGGCACGTAGATGGCCTGCACCGACGTGATTGATCCATCACGCGTTGAGGTAATGCGCTCCTGCAGCTCACCCATCTCAGTTGCAAGCGTGGGCTGGTAGCCTACCGCGCTGGGCATGCGGCCCAGGAGCGCAGACACCTCGGAACCCGCCTGCGTGAACCGGAAGATGTTGTCAATGAACACGAGCACGTCTGCGCGTTCCTTGTCGCGGAAGTACTCGGCAACGGTCAGGCCCGTGAGCCCAACGCGCATACGTGCACCCGGCGGCTCGTTCATCTGACCGTAGATGAGTGCCACCTTGTCCAGGATGTTGGCTTCCTTGAACTCGAGGTAGAGGTCGTTGCCCTCACGAGTGCGCTCACCCACGCCGCAGAACACGGACTTTCCACCGTGCGCCTTTGCCACGTTGTTGATGAGCTCCTGGATGATCACCGTCTTGCCCACGCCCGCGCCGCCGAACAGACCGATCTTGCCGCCCTTCACGAAGGGGGCAATGAGGTCGATCACCTTGATGCCCGTCTCGAAGACTTCGGTCTTTGGCTCGAGGTCAACGAAGTCGGGGCGCTTGCGGTGAATCGGCCAGCGCGGTGTGTCTGCGGGGATTTCCGGACCGTCATCCACCGGCTCGCCGAGCACGTTGAGAATGCGGCCGAGTGGTGCCTGGCCAACCGGTACGCTGATCGGGCCGCCACGGTCAACCGCCTCCATACCGCGCACCAAGGAGTCCGTTGACGACATGGCGACCGCGCGAACCTGATGCCTGCCAATGTGCTGCTGCACTTCGGCAACCACGCGAACGCGCGAACCGGTTGGCGTTTCGGCGTCGATCTCGACGGCGTTGAAGATCTCCGGAAGTTCGCCTTCGAACTCCACGTCAATGACCGGCCCGATCACCTGGATTACGCGGCCGATGTTCTTGGTGGCGGGAGCAGTGGTAGCCATTATGAGATTCGAGACTGGGGACCAGGTGCAGGGAGTGCGTGTTCAGGCCGCGGTTTGTCGCGTGCTGATTTCGCGCTCTCCTTGATTATTCGAGTGCAGCCGCGCCGCCCACGATCTCCGCGATTTCCTGCGTGATCTGGGCCTGGCGCGAACGGTTGAAGTCACGGCGCAGCACATCGAGCATCTCGCTGGCGTTGTCCGTGGCGTTCTTCATTGCGGTACGACGTGCGCCCTGCTCACCGGCTGCCGTTTCAACGAGCGCCTTGTACACCTGGTTGCGCACGTAGGTGGGAAGCAGCTCGTCGAGTATGGACTCGGCATCGGGGAAAAGCAGGTAATCACGCTGCGGACCTGAACTGGAAGGTGGGTCCACAGGCAGAATTCGATCGCTGACTGGCGGCGTGCTGAGGGCCGAATTGAAGCGGGACGACACCACGTACACGGCATCGAGCGCGCCGGCGATGAAGTCGTCCATCAGGTTGTTGACCAGTCGTGCGGCATCGTCTGCAGTGGGACGATCCGACACATCGGTCACGACAGATGCCAGCTTCCGGTTCACGTAGCGGAAGTAACCAGCTCCCTTTCTGCCAACTACATGGAGCTGAACTTCAATGCCCTTCCCCTCGAGTTCGTGAACGAGGTTGCGACCCTCACGAATGAGGTTGGCGTTGAAGGCGCCGGCAAGTCCACGATTCGAGGTAATGAGCACCACTGCCGCGCGTGCCTCACGCTCCGGCTGACGCAGCAGCGGGAAACGCTCAGCCAGCTCGGCGGAGTACAGGCTGGAGATCACCTCGCGCAGCGAGGATGCGAACGGGCGTGCAGACGCTACACGATCAGAGGCACGCTTCAGCTTCGACGCGGCAACCATTTCCATGGTGCGCGTGATCTTCTTCGTGTTCTCTACCGAGCGAATGCGGCCCTTGAGCTCGCGACCTTTGGCCATAGTGAGGCAGTAGTCAGGTTACAGTACTTGGTATTCGGTATCGGTGAATGCATCGAGTGCATTCACTCCATCCTCAATCCTTGCGCGCAAGCGATGCCTTGAAGGCGTCCACACCGATCCTCAACTGCTCCTCCGTTGCCTTGGAGAGCACGTTCTCGGTCTTGATGGCATCTGCCACGTGCGGGAACTCGCGGGCCATGTACTCCTGGAAGCCAGCTTCCCACTCGCGCACCTTGCCAACCGGAACGTCGTCAATGAGCCCGTTGGTCACCGTGTAGATGATCATCACCTGCTGCGCCACCGGCATTGGCGTGTACTGACTCTGCTTGAGCACTTCAACCGTGCGAGCGCCGCGCTCGAGCTGTCGCTTCGTGGCGGCATCCAGGTCTGATGCGAAAGCAGCGAAGGCTTCCAGCTCGCGGAACTGCGCGAGGTCCAGGCGCAGGCGACCGGCAACTCCCTTCATTGCCTTGGTCTGGGCCGAGCCTCCAACTCGTGACACCGAGATACCCACGTTCACGGCCGGGCGTACACCCGCGTTGAACAGGTCTGCCTCGAGGAAGATCTGTCCGTCCGTGATGGAGATGACGTTCGTGGGGATGTAGGCGGAGACGTCGCCGGCCTGCGTTTCGATGATCGGAAGCGCGGTGAGCGATCCACCCGGCTTGAGGATTGTCTTGCCGTCCACCACGCCTTCATCTTCGCGCAGCTTGGCGGCGCGCTCGAGCAGGCGGCTGTGGAGATAGAACACGTCGCCGGGATAGGCCTCACGACCCGGCGGGCGACGCAGGATGAGCGACAGCTGGCGATAGGCGGCGGCCTGCTTGGAGAGGTCGTCGTAAACACACAGCGTTGCCTTGCCCTCGTTGTACATGAAGTACTCGGCCATCGCGCAACCCGAGTAGGGTGCGATGTACTGCATGGGGGCCGGGTCCGACGCTGTTGCGGCAACGACGATCGTGTACTCCATGGCGCCGGAGTCGCGGAGGCGCTCCACCACGGAAGCCACCGTAGACGCCTTCTGTCCGATTGCGACATAGACGCAGATGACGCCGGTGCCCTTCTGGTTGATGATCGTGTCGATGGCGATTGCCGTCTTGCCTGTTCCGCGATCGCCGATGATGAGCTCGCGCTGTCCGCGGCCGATCGGGATCATGGAGTCAATGGCCTTGATGCCGGTCTGGAGCGGCTCCTTCACGGGCTGCCTGACGATGATTCCCGGTGCGTCCGACTCCACCTGACGAGTGGTGGTAGCCACTATCTCGGGACCGCCGTCAATGGGACGGCCAAGCGGGTCTACTACGCGTCCGATCAGCGCCGGGCCGACAGGCACCTCGAGCACGCGTCCCGTGCGGCGGACTTCATCGCCCTCCTTGAGCTGGAGGTAGTCGCCGAGGATAACGGCGCCGATGTTGTCTTCCTCGAGGTTGAGTGCGAGGGCGGTGATAACCTCGCCGGTTTCGGAAGAAGCGATCTCGAGCATCTCTCCGGACATGGCGCGCATGAGTCCGTAGATGCGAGCGATACCGTCCTTGACCTCGAGAACGGTGCCTACCTCTTCAACGTCGAGCGCCGGGAGGTCAGCAGCTTCGATCTCGCGGAGGAGGATATCCTTGATCTCGCCGGGCCGAAGAGAGGTCTGGGAAGCCATGGTGTAGAGAGAGGTTCAGTAGCGATCGTGAACGGAAGAGGCTTGTGTGCAGCTTGTGAAATTTATCACAAGCACGCGCCGCCAGCAAGGTAACTTAGCCTCGTTCATCACCCCGGAGCCAACAAGGAATCCGCAACCGCAGATTCCGCCCGACACGCCCGACACAACCGTCCAGCGGCCCCGCCAGCTCACGCCCCCGGGCGATCCTGGTCCCGCTCCACCTCACCGAACCGGCCAAGCAGATCCACCGCCCGCAGCCGCGCCAGCGAAGACGGCCGAACATTCGCCACCCGTCGCGACGTGGTAGACAGGTGCGACGACGACGCAAAGCCCAGCGCGCACGATACCGCTCCCACATCGTGACCAGGATTCTTCAGCAGCTCCGCCGCCGCCAGTACTCGCACCAGGTCGATCACACGCTTCAGCGTTGGCGCACCGTCCTCGGAAAAGCGCCGACTGAGATGCTCGCGCGTCACCTCGAGCGCACGAGCCAGATCAGCGGTGCGCACACCGCGCCCGGCGCGCATCACGATCTGTTGCCACGCATCGCGTTGCAGCCTGGACCTGAGTTTCAGTTCCGGCGGAGGTTCCGCCAGCGCGCGGGCGAACCGCAGGCTGAAGAGCGAGGGCGTCACTATGGCGCGCACCGCCGGATCGTCCGCGCCCTCCACCAGGAGATCTGCCATCTCGAGCGAGGCGCACCGGGCAGCAGTTCCCGCATCCGTCGGCCAGAGCGGAGTTGCGGCAAAGAAGGGCTGCTTTGGAAAGTCGCGCGCGCACTCCGCGGCAAGCCACGCCTCGGCCGGGTTGTTGCCGAGGTCCACGATCACGCCGTCAACCAGCTCGCGCCTCATCATACTGCGCAGGTCGCGGGCAGACCGTACGCTGAGGATTCTCGCGGCGCGCCGCGGGAACGCGCGCCTCACGAGTGCCCGCGTGCGTTCGCGCGGGGTTACCAGGGCAAGCAGGAGCGAAACGCCGGGCGCAGCCGCGGGTGGCACCTTCAGCTGCCTCCACGTGCTGCCGGACGGTCCGCAGCCTGCGGCTCCCCGCCCTGCGATGAGGCAGGCGTTGCGGAACGTGCAGACGCCGGAGACGATCCCCTGCCGGATGCATCACGAGCACGCTCCTTGTGTCGCGATCTCGACCGGCGTCGCCTGCGCTTCGGAGCGCCGGCTGCAGCCGCCACACCTTTCACATCGTCACCAGCTTCCGACTGCGCTTCCACCGGGCCGGCACCCTCACCGGATGCCGCACGCACCGGCTGCTCCACGACCGTTACGCCGTTGCCGTCAGCCGCCGCCACCACCGGCGTACACTCATCCCACATCTCGCGGGCACTGCGCAGCACCTCACGAGCGTTCGCATAGGAGATGGCCGACATCGCCGCGTCGAACGTGAGCCAGCGACACGCAGTTATCCCTTCATCCGACTGGGGCCGCGTACGACGCTGTGCCGTGCGCATCAGGAAGAAATGGCAGGTCTTGTGGATTGCACGACCACGGAAACGGAAGCTCCACTCTATAGTCTGCAGCCGCCCCACGAGTACGAGGCCACGCAGCCCCGTTTCCTCGAGCACCTCACGGAGAGCCGCCTCGTCTGCCTGCTCACCATCTTCCAGGTGGCCTTTGGGAAAGCCCCAGTTCCGGTAGCTGTCCCTGATCAGCAGCACTCGCGGGGAACCGTCACGGTCCAGCCTCACGACCACACCGCCGGCAGACACCTCCTTTCGCACCTTCTTACCGGGCAAACTCACCACTCGGCAAAGCTGCGCATCACGCCACTTCCTCCAGGCGCGGGCGGCCCTCGATGAACTGACGGACTATCGGATCTGTGGAATCGCGAAGCTCGCTTACGGTGCCAACCTGCCGCACGCGACCCTCGTGGAGCATGGCGATTCGAGTACCCACCGTGTACGCACTGCGCATGTCGTGCGTGATGACTATGCCGGTAACGCCAAGCTGCTCGCGCATCCGGAGCATCAGCTGGTCCATCGTGGCGCTCGTTACCGGATCCAGCCCGGTGGTGGGCTCGTCGTAGAGTATGTACTTGGGGCGAAGCGCTATCGCTCGCGCAATCCCAACGCGCTTTCGCATTCCACCGGAAAGCTCCGCCGGCAACCGCTCCTCCACATCAGGCAGGTCCACGAGCGCCAGCGACCTGGCCACGCGTTCGCGAATCTCCGGCTCACTCAACTCACGCCGCTTCCTGAGGCCGAGCGCAACGTTCTCGCCGATGGTCATGGAATCGAACAGTGCGGCGAACTGAAACACGTAGCCGATCTTCGCGCGCAGCTGGTAGAGCTCGGGTCGCGTGAGGCTCGGAACATCCTGCCCATCCACGATCACGGTACCACGGTCCGGCTCCAGCAGCCCCACGATGTGCTTGATCGCCACGGATTTTCCGGTACCGGAAGATCCGATGATCACCATCGTCTCGCCGTCCTCGATGTCCAGCGTGAACCCCTGGAGCACCCGCTTGGGGCCGAAGGACTTGTGAACGTCTCGAAAGTGGATGGACATGAAACGGAAGCTGTCGCGAACGCAGCGATTCGGCCAGTGGGTGTAGTGATTCCGGAACGCAGTCCGGGGGAACCGACGGTCGAGCCGCACGATGGCCGAATGCGCCTCGGGCGGCGCGCGCCGTGTCAGCGCATGCCGCCCGAGATGAAGATCGCGATACTGGCCGGCGCGACCGCGCGCCGGTTTGCAGCAGGTGCAAGGTTATGCGGCGAAGGAGCCGAGTGCGCGCCCCACGTCGCCTTCGCGAAGGCGCTTGAGCGCACGATCGCGAAGCTGTCTCACGCGCTCACGCGTGACGCCGAGCATGGAGCCGATTTCCTCGAGGGTGTGCTCGCGTCCGCCTTCGAGGCCGAAGTACAGGCGCAGCACCTTGGCGTCACGCGGCGGCAGCGTGCCGAGTGCGCTCTCGATTTCATCGGTGAGAAAGCGGTTCATGGCTTCCTCCTCGGTGTCCGGCATTTCGTCGGCAACGAACCGCTCGAGCAGTGAGCGGTCGCCGTCCGGGTCCATGGGCGCGTCGAGCCTGACGTCACCGGTGTTGAGTGCGGCGAGCGACTGCACCACGTCAACGGAGAGGCCCGTCAGCTGCGAGAGCTCTTCGGGGCTGGGCTCCCGACGGAGCTTCTGGCGAAGTATCTCGGATGCCTTGATGATTCGCGAGAGATCTGCGGTGCGATTGAGTGGAACGCGCACGGTGCGCCCCTGCCTCGCTAGGGAGGAGAGGATTGCCTGACGAATCCACCAGACGGCGTAGGAGATGAACTTGACGCCCTGATCCGGATCGAACTTCTTGGCGGCGGTAAGGAGTCCAACGTTTCCTTCGCCAATGAGGTCGATGAGGGGGAGTCCCCGGTTCTGGTATTTCTTGGCCACGGAAATCACGAAGCGGAGGTTCCGCTTGACGAGTTCCTGGAGCGCGTCCGGGTCACCAGCGCGGATCTTGCGCGCGAGAACGAGTTCCTCGTCACCCTTGAGCAGGGGATAGGTGCTCACCTCATAGAGGTACTGGTCGAGGATATCGCGCTCGGGTTCGCTGGGGGCAATGCCCGCGGGCGTGACACGGCGGCGGCGGCGCTTGGTATCGGTCATGAACGTCGACCTCGTGGATCGGCGACGAAAGGTCTAAGGAGGAGGACGCGCCCGGAGATGCCGGGAGCGCTGCAGCAAGATACGAGCAGTTGCCCGGATGGGCGAACGCGGAGGTGCGGTTGAGGTAACAGAGTTGGCGCTTGTGGCAGGTCAGCCAACCATGCAAAATACCGGTCGCAGAGAGATGCGCCAGAGAGTGCAATTCCTTGACATACGCACCACCTTCGGCTAGCGTTCAGGGTTCCCGCCGGACATGTTGTGTGGCTCGTTGCATGTCTTGCGCCGGTGGGAGAAACGAGGGGACGTAGCTCAGTTGGGAGAGCGCCTGAATGGCATTCAGGAGGTCAGGGGTTCGATTCCCCTCGTCTCCATTCCGGAGGAGAAATCCGGACAGCTGCCCCGGCCGGAATTGCGGGGCTGTTTCGCGGGAATAGCTCAGTTGGTAGAGCACAACCTTGCCAAGGTTGGGGTCGCGGGTTCGAGTCCCGTTTCCCGCTTGCACCGGCCGCTGTGCCGAGGGCGGTTAGCTCAGTTGGTTAGAGCGCCACGTTGACATCGTGGAGGTCACAAGTTCGAGTCTTGTACCGCCCATCATCCGGTTGCGGCAACGCCGGATGCCCTGTACCGGAACGTGCTTGACGGTGTTCCTGGGCAAGGTTAGCTTCACCGCCCTGCCGTAAGGGAGAGCGGCTCAGTACAATGCAAGCGCCCGTAGCTCAATTGGATAGAGCATCTGACTACGGATCAGAAGGTTTGAGGTTCGAGTCCTCACGGGCGCGTACGAATGCGAAGACCCCGAATGGCTTACAACGCCGTCCGGGGTCTTCCTTCGCTTGTGCCGCCATCCCGCCCAACTTATACTGCATGGCTCGCCACCATTCGGTGCGCGACGGGGAGTAGCTCAGCCCGGTAGAGCACACGCTTCGGGAGCGTGGGGTCGCAGGTTCAAATCCTGTCTCCCCGACTCATGCAGTTTACGAAAAGAGCCGTTCGACCAATTTCGGTCGAACGGCTCTTTTCGTTCTCTGCACCTGCCGGCCGGCGTTTCATCGCTCCCGTCAGGCGGCAACGCCTCCGCGCAGCCCCATTCCCCAGAAACCGACCTCCAGGCGCGTGGCCGTCTCGAACCGCTTCGTAAGTGCCACCCACCGCGGCTGATTCTCCCAATCGGCACCGAGGCGTCGCATTGCCGCAGCATCGATCAGTTCTCCAACCGTGCGACACGCCTCCTGGAACTCAGCGCCGGAATAGGTGTCGATCCACCCCTGGTATGGCGAAGCAGAAGATCCAGCCGATTCACCAGCCGACGCCACGCTCTCCCGCTCGGCCGCCAGCCGCAGACCAATCTCGCCGTAGCCCAGCACACACGGCGCGAGAGCAGCCAGAAGGTCCAGGAAGTCACCCGAGTATCCCGACTCCAGCACATAGCGGGTATACGCAAGGTTCTCCGGCTCCTCGAGCGTTGCCTCCAGCTGCTGCTGTGAGATGCCCTCGGCCGCACAGATCTTCACGTGCAGGGGCATCTCCACGTGCACCAGCGCATGAGAGGTTTCCGCACACGCCTGCATCTCCGCCAGCGTGTCAGCCTTCGCGGCCGCAAGTGCCCACGCACGCGCGAAGTGAAACAGAAACACGTAATCCTGCCGCAGGTAGTGAAGGAACGCCTCACGTGGCAGGGTTCCCGCACCCAGCTGCTCAACAAACTCATGATGCGCGTAACGCTGCCATACGCTGGCAGACGCCGAACGCCAGAGCGAGAATGCACGACCGTATTCAGGTGTACTGGACAATTGCTGCCACTCCCCGTTTGAGTTCTGCCGAATGAATCAGTCGCAGCCCGTGCCTGGCATGTGCTGCGAATCACCTGCCGCTACCACCACAACCTCTCCCGGCCAAATGACCTGGAGGCTTCGTGCCGCAGCCCAGGCACGCACTCCGGTACTACAGCAAATCGCGACGCGCGCGGTACCAGCCGGTACCTGCAGCCCTGCGGCAAGGT
>DATGOL010000010.1:0-16441 GCA_035306065.1 Gemmatimonadales bacterium
GAGCATGTACGTGGGCGACCTGCGCACGCCTGACGCGGGCCGCTATACGCTCGAGATCGTTGCAACCCGCGCGGAGCGGGCAACCTTCGGCATGGTGCAGAGAGAGGTGCGGGTGGAGTAAATCTCCGGCGGCGCAACGGCGGGTGCTGGTGGATCAGATCTCCGCCGTGAGCAGGCAAGTACGGTCGAGCAACCTCCGGCGTTTGACAGGAAGCTGCTGGTGGTGCACGTGCGGGGCCCTTGGCTGGAACGCCAGGGCCCCGCAAGCGTCCCCGGACCCGCCCGGCGTCCGGTTATGGTGTCCTTTTTCGCATCGGTGTCAGTGTCGGCGCCGTGCGGAATACCCAGGTACTGACTACTGGCTACTGCCTACTGCCTTCTGAATACTGCCTCATTGTGCCCGCCCTCTCCCTCTCCAACCTTCGCAAGAGCTTCGGCAGCGTAATCGCCGTCGACGGCATTGACCTCACCGTCTTCACCGGCGAGTGCTTCGGCCTGCTCGGGCCCAACGGAGCCGGCAAGACCACCACCATCGAGATCTGCGAAGGCCTCACCGAGCCCGACGCGGGCGAAGTCCGCATACTCGGCCAGACCTGGAACGGAAACGCCCGCGCCCTGCGCCAGCGACTCGGCATCCAGCTGCAGGAAACACAGCTGGCCGACAAGCTCACGGTAGAGGAAACCATCCGGCTGTTCAGGTCCTTCTACTCGCGCGGACTCCCGGTGGACCGACTCGTGAACATGGTACAGCTGCAGGAGAAGCGCTCCGCGCGCGTAGGCACGCTGTCGGGCGGACAGAAGCAGCGTCTCGCGCTTGCATGCGCACTCGCCGGCGACCCCGAACTGATCTTCCTGGACGAACCCACAACGGGGCTGGACCCGCAATCGCGGCGTCAGCTCTGGGAGCTCGTGCAGGAACTCCGCGCGAGCGGACGCACGCTCGTACTCACCACTCACTACATGGACGAGGCCGAGAAGCTGTGCGACCGCGTGGCAATCGTGGACCGCGGACGCGTGATCGCGCTGGGTACGCCCAGGGCGCTGATCGCGGAGCTGGGTGCGGAGGCGGTGGTGTTCTTCGCGGTGGAGGGTGAACCGATGGGGATGGAAGAGGTTACCGCGATAAGCGGCGCGCTGGGCAGTCCGCACGCGCCCCGGCAGACCGACGGCGGCTACGAACTGCAGGTCAGCGCGCCTCACGCGGCGGTACCGGCGCTGCTCGAGAGCCTGCAGGGCAGCGGACGCCGGCTGAGTGAACTGCGAACGCACACACCCACGCTGGAGGATGTGTTCGTGAGCCTGACGGGGAGGGCATTGCGCGATGGCTGATGCAACCATGCAGGCACGCACTGCCGAGGCAACGGAGGGCAGGGAAGACAGCGAGTCCTACTCGTCGCTGCTTGAGCTGTTCAAGGTTCGCATGCGCGAGTTCCTGCGGGAGCCCGAAGCGCTGTTCTGGACGTTCGGATTCCCGCTGTTGCTCGCGGCAGGGCTGGGTATCGCGTTCCGCAGCAGGCCGCCCGAGGTGGCGAAGGTTGCCGTGCTCGCGAGTGCGCCCGCTGCAGATTCCACCGCACGCATGCTGGCCACATCCAGCGGGATCGACGCGCAGGTGCTTAACGACTCGGCCGCCGCACGCGCGTTGCGTACGGCACGGGTGGCGCTGGTCGTGGTGCCTGACGCGAACGGAGGTGTGGAGTACCGCTTCGACCCGTCGCGTCCGGAGGCCCGCACCGCGAGGCTCGTTACGGACGGTGTGCTGCAGCGTGCGGCAGGGCGTGAAGACGTGTATGAAGTGCGTGAGGCAACGATCAGTGAGAAGGGCGCACGCTATATAGACTTCTTCATCCCCGGCCTGCTCGGCCTCAACCTCATGGGGAGCGGCATCTGGTCCATT
Organism: Gemmatimonadales bacterium; assembly: GCA_035306065.1. Classification (GTDB taxonomy): domain Bacteria; phylum Gemmatimonadota; class Gemmatimonadetes; order Gemmatimonadales; family Gemmatimonadaceae; genus JBBQHX01. Next base: position 1,898 of record DATGOL010000010.1, read on the forward strand.
GCGTTCGCGGTGGTAACGGCGCGAAACAAGAAGCTGCTCAAGCGGCTGATTGCCACGCCCATGTCGCGCGTGGAATACCTGATGTCGTTCATGCTGTCGCGCCTGGTGTTCCTGGTGCTGGAAGTTGGCGCGCTGGTGGGATTCGGCATGCTCGTGTTCGACGTGCCGATGCGCGGCTCCTGGATGGCGCTGTCGCTGATATCGCTGGTGGCAGCCCTCGCATTCGGTGCGCTGGGGCTGCTGGTGTCCTCCCGTGTAACGACCGTGGAGGGCGCCTCTGGGCTGGGCAACCTGGTGATGCTCCCCATGTGGATCTTCTCCGGCGTGTTCTTCGCCGCGAGCAACTTCCCGGCAGCCTTCCAGCCCTTCATCCAGGCGCTCCCCCTCACCGCCACGGTAGACGCCCTGCGAGCGACAATGATCGAGGGCGCCTCGCTGATGAGCCAGATGGGCGAACTCGCCCTGATCGCGGCCTGGGGTGTGGCGTCATTCGCGCTGGCGATCGGAATCTTCAGGTGGCGCTAAAGCGGTAGACGGAGCCAAATGGGGCGAGGAGCCGTAAGAGCCCCGCCCCTGACCCATCACCCATAACCCCTAACCCGCCAAACAGACGGGAGGGCCGGCCCCAGGCCGGCCCTCCTCGCATCTCCAGCCCCCCGTAAGGCTTTCCCCCACGATTATTCCGTACCCTGCCCGACGGATACCCCTCTCAGCTTGGCCCATTATTCGATCAGCAAAAGTCACCTGCGCATGATGAATTGCGCAAAACCCGCCCTACCGGGCACCGCAACGAGGATCGAAAAATGACGGCCACTCTTCGCCACCAGATCAACCCCCTTGCCCGTGCGCTCGCCGCTGCCGGCGCCCTCGGGCTGCTCCTCGGCGTTCAGGCCTGCAAGCCCGCAGACGCCGCCATTACAACCGCCGGACACTCGATCCCGGTTCACACCGAGTTCGAAGAGATCATCGGCGAGGAAGTCGCCATTCTCACGTCCGCTCCCAACGTTCCCGCACCGATCACCAGGAAGCACGCGACCAAGGTCATCGTGAACCTGGAGACCACCGAGGAAACCAAGCGGCTCGCTGACGGTGTCGAGTACACCTTCTGGACGTTCGGCGGCAACGTGCCGGGATCGTTCATCCGCGTTCGCGAAGGCGACCTCGTGGAGTTCCACATGAGCAACCACGAACACAGCACGGTTCCTCATAACATTGACCTTCACGCGGTAACCGGCCCCGGTGGCGGTGCAGAAGCCAGCCTCACGCTGCCCGGCCACGAATCAGTGTTCAGCTTCACCGCGCTCAACCCCGGACTGTACGTCTACCACTGCGCCACGTCACCCGTACCGGTGCACATCGCAAACGGCATGTACGGACTCATCCTGGTCGAGCCGAAGGAAGGACTGCCTGAAGTGGATCGCGAGTACTACGTGATGCAGAGCGAGTTCTACACGCCTGGCAAGGAAGGCCACCAGTCGCTGGACATGGACAAGGCGATTGCCGAACAGCCCACCTACGTAGTGTTCAACGGTTCGATGGGTGCGCTCACCGGCGACAACGCCCTGCAGGCATCGGTTGGTGATCGCGTAAGGCTCTTCGTCGGAAACGGCGGACCGAACCTCGTGAGCAGCTTCCACGTGATCGGTGAGATCTTCGACAACGTGTACGGTGAAGGTGGTACGATGGTCTCGCAGCGCAACGTGCAGACCACGCTCATCCCGGCAGGCGGATCGGCAATGGTGGAGTTCGGAGTGGAGAAGGCAGGCAACCTGGTGCTGGTTGACCACTCGATCTTCCGCGCCTTCAACAAGGGAGCGCTGGGCATCATGACGGTAACGGGCCCGGACAACGAGCGGGTGTTCGCCGAAGTACAGTCGGGCATCGTACCGCCACCCACGGCGAACCAGTAAGGAAGCAACGGTCGCACGTCACCTGTGGTCACTCGCCGGCAGCTGCAGCCAGGCTGGCAAGGGCGGGAAAACCACAGGTGACACGCACCGGAAACGCAGTACCTCACGCAATACCACAACACACGAAGGAATCCACGATGCCCCGCCTGACGCTGATCCTGCTCACCCTCGCTGCACTGCTGCCGATCCAGGCAGCCGCCCAGCAGGTACGCATGGTGACGATTCCGGCGGGGTCTTTCGAGCCGTTATATGGAGTGGTTGGCGAACCGCCTGTAAAGGTGAGTGCCTTTCGCCTGGACGAGCGCCCTGTAACGCGCGGCGAGTACCAGCAGTTCGTGCTCGACAATCCGAAGTGGCAGCGCGACAGCGTCTCGCGGATCTTCGCGGACGCGGGCTACCTGCGCAGCTGGAAGTCGGCGCAGAGCGCAGGTGACGATGCAACACTGCGCCAGCCGGTTACACAGGTATCCTGGTTCGCCGCAAGGGCCTACTGCGAAGCAGAGGGCAAGCGCCTGCCGACAACCGAGGAATGGGAGTATGTCGGCGCCGCCAGCGAGACGCTTCGCGATGCCTCACGTGATTCGGCATCGGTTCGCGAGTTGCTCAAGGTGTACACGGTGGGACGCAAGGGACACATGCCCGACGCAGGCAGCGGTGCACGCAACTACTACGGCGTACGCGACATGCACGGCCTGGTGTGGGAGCACGTTGAGAACTTCAACTCGATCATCGCTTCGGACGATTCGCGCGGTACCGCGGGCAGCGCGGAACGCGATCACCAGCTCTGGTGTGCGAGCGCCGCAATAGGCGCCACGAACACGGAGAACTACCCGGCATTCCTGCGCTACGCTGTTCGCGCGAGTCTGTCGGGAAGCACCACCACCGGCATGCTCGGCTTCCGCTGCGCTGCCTGACGTCATACATGAAGGAGGTACCCATGCTCCGCCGCCGCCCACAGAACACCGTTGCACCGCTCGCACTCGCTGCGATCGTGCTGCTGGCCGCATGCGGAGGGCCAACGGGCAGCTCGGAGCAGGGTGCCATCACCGCAGACTCGGGAGCATCCGCACAGGTCGCGCGCCAGGCGCCGAGTGACTTCTCGGTATACGAGCTGGAGAGCTCGTGGCACGACGCAAACGATGCCGAGTTCCCGCTCTCGAAGCTTGCCGGGCGGCGCCAGGTGCTGGCGATGGTCTACACCACCTGCACTGCAACCTGCCCCATAACCGTTGCGCAGATGAAGCGCATGGAAGAGGCAACCGGAAGCGACCTGGGATTCGTGCTCGTGTCGCTGGACCCGCAGCGCGATGACGCGGAACGCCTTGCGCAGTACGCAGGCGACATGAAGCTGGATGAAAGCCGCTGGACGCTGCTCACCGGGCCTGACGATGACGTTCGCGCACTCGCCGCCGTTCTCGGCATTCGCTATCGGCAGGTAACGCCGGACGACATAGCGCACTCCAACATCCTCACCGTGCTCGACGAGGAAGGCCGGATCACGTACCAGCAGATGGGCTTCGGTGGCATAGAAGAGACGATCGCATACCTCAACGAAAGATGATTACGCCGCGCAGTACGCTCCAGGATCGCTTTCTTCTCCCGCTTCTCACGGCAATCCTGTGGCTGCTCCTCACGCCCATGCTCGCGCAGGCCTCGCCCGCCTTTACGGCTGATTCCACGCAGTTGCAGGGCTCGCCCGTGTCCGCGGCTGACTCCATGCTCGCGCAGGGTTCACCAGCGTCCACGCTCGATTCCGCTCAAGTCGTGCAGCGCGCGGATGCAGCCCAGGATATCCCGAAGGTCACCGTGTACGGCGAGGTTCGTTCGCGCACCGAGATGGACGGCCTGAATGGCGCGAGCACTGACCTGTTCACCTACCTTCGCAGCCGGCTCGGCGCCCGGATGGACCTGGGCGAGGGCGCGCGCCTGGCGGTAACGGTGCAGGACTCGCGAGTGCTCGGCGCGGAAGGTCATCCGTCTGCAGCCGCGGGGGGCAGGCTGGCACTTCAGGAGGGCTATCTAGAGCTCGTGCGGTCGTCAGGCGCGACGAGCTGGGGTGTGAAGGCCGGCCGGCAGGTGATCGCGTTAGGTAACGAGCGACTGGTGGGCGGCGTGAACTGGTCCAACACCGGACGTTCGTTCGATGGTCTGCGCGTTACGGTGTCGCCGAGTGATGCGGGACGGGGCTGGGCTGCGACGGTGTTCGGTGCGGTGATGGAGGAGCGTGGCCGCCGGTTCGGCGATCCGGCCGCAGTTGATGCAGACGATCACCTCGTGTTCGGCGCGCACTCGAACTGGACGCTGGGCGCTGCACTGCTCGACGCAACGATCGTTCACGATGTGGCCGGCACCTACCGGAGTTTCTCGAACGTGGACCGCAGCACGCTGGATGCGCGTTTGCGTGTTCCGTCCGTTTCCGGTGTGCGTTTCGAACTGGAAGGCGCGTACCAGTTCGGCAGGCAGCAGTGGCAGCCTGCAGGGTCTGTGAGCCCGATGCGGCAGGACATAGGTGCGTGGCTTGCGGGTGCACGCGTTGGAACTGCCTCGCCCATCGGCCGCCTCACGAGCGCGACGGTTGGCGTGGACGTTCTCTCGGGCGATGACAACGCCGCAGACGACAGCTACGGCGCATTCAACACGGTGTACGGCACCAACCATCCGTTCTATGGCCTGATGGACGTGTTTCCGGACCCCGCGGCGCGAACGGGTGATCGCGGGCTCACCGACATGTTCGCGTCTGCAGTCGTGAGGCTCGATGACATCGCCAGCCTTCGCGCGGACATACACTCCTTCCGGATGAACAAGGGTGACGATCGCAACCTTGGATGGGAGCTGGACCTGGTAGCGCCCGTGCGGGTGACGTCCGGTTCGACGGTGGAGCTGGGGTATAGTATCTTCCGGGCATCCGACGGTGCGGCGCTGCCGGGACTGGATTCCGGTGAGTGGGGATACGTGCAGCTGAGGGTGGGCTTCTAGCCAATGCCGCTGCACGCCCTGCCTGACGCCGGCCAGGTGATCGCAACCCGAGCAGGAGCTGTCATGTCGAAACCCGAACCGTGGCTTGCCGGCGCCGTTCCCGGCGTTACCCCGTTGCTTCAGCCAGCCGCCCACGCGCTACTGCTTTCCAGGGAGCAGATTGCCGCGCTGCGTGACCGTGGAAGCGAGCTGACCCCGGAGGTGCTGTGGACGCGGCCGGGTGGTGCTGCGTCCATCGGCTTTCACCTGCGGCACTTGGCGGGTGCAACGAACCGGCTGCTCACGTACGCGCGCGGCGGGCAGCTGAACGCGGAGCAGATGGCGTTCCTGAAGCAGGAGGGTGTGCGGGAGGGCGGCGTCGAGGACCTGGATTCGCTCTTAGCCGGCGCGCTTGCGGCAATAGATGATGCGCTGGAGGAGGTGCGTGCGACGCCCGAGTCGCGTCTTCTGGAGGCGCGGGAGGTTGGCAGGGCGAAGCTGCCGACGAACGTGCTTGGCCTGCTGTTCCACGTAGCCGAACACTCGCAGCGGCACGTGGGGCAGGTGGCGACGACCGTAAAGGTGGTGGCCAACGGCTGATCCCGGGCTGCGGACGGCAGGCAAAAGGAAGGTTCGCAACTCACTGGCGGGACTGCTCGGAGCGGTGTATTCAGTTACAATATACCCGGCCTTGCCAACAGCCGTTAAAACGATTATCGTCACCAACATGAACTTCCCCCTCGAGCATCACTTGTTTCTCGCCATTCAGCGCCTCGCCAGCCGCCTCGCTCAGCAGGTCGCCGACCTGCTCAAGGGGAAGGGGCTTTCCATGGCACAGTACAACGTGCTCCGGGTTCTGCGGGGCGCGGCCCGGAACGGAACGGAGCTGGCGTGCGGCGAGGTGGGTGACCGTCTCATCACCAAGGATCCCGACATGACGCGGCTGCTCGACCGGCTCGAGAAGCAGGAGCTGGTAGCGCGGGCGCGCAGCACCGAGGATCGCCGAGTGGTGACGGTGAGCATTACCGGGAAGGGTTCGGAGCTGCTGGCGGAGCTGGATGAGCCCATGCTCGAACTCCACAAGGAGCAACTCGGTCACCTTGGCGAGGAGCGCGCCCGGGAGCTGCTGGAATTGTTGCAGGCCGCCACCGAACGACGCTGACGGCCACCACTGCAGAAGGCTGCAGTCCTGTTCTGTCAATTACACGTACTCAGTACAGTCTCACCATGTCCATCAGGAAATTGATTAGCGCGCGTCCCACCGAGTCACAGCTGGGCATTGCGCTTGCATTGCTACGGGTCGTCGTCGGCGTGGTATTCGTGGCGCACGGCGCGCAGAAGCTGTTTGTGTACGGGCCGGAGATGGTAGGCCAGGGGTTCAGTCAGCTGGGGCTTCCGCTGCCGGAGCTTACGGCGTACCTGGTGTCGCTGGCTGAGTTTGGTGGCGGCATGATGCTGGTAGCCGGTATCCTCACGCGCCTCACGAGTGCGGTGTTGCTGCTGATCATGCTTGGAGCGGTGTTCGTAGCGCACCTGTCTCAGGGCTTCTTCATGCCTGACGGGTTCGAGTTTTCGATGGTGCTGGGGGCAGTCTCCGCGGCGCTGGCAATCATGGGCGCCGGGCGCTATTCCATGGATCACGCGTTGACCAAGAGCTAGGCGATGACCACGAGCAGCCGCGGCACCGCGATCGGGATTGCGCCGAAGGGTTACAGACTTCCGCCGGAGTCGCATCCCGGCGCGGTGAGGCTGCAGGTGTCGGACGTTGATGCGTCGCTTCAGTACTACCGGCATGAACTGGGCTTCCGCCTGCTCGATCGCAAGGGCTCAGTCGTTATGCTCGGCGCACAGCAAGGCGACGACGTACTCATAGAACTCCACGGCAAGCCCGGAGTTCGGCCCGTACCAAAACGCGGACTGCTCGGCCTCTACCACTTCGCTATCCTGCTGCCAGACAGGAAGTCGCTCGGCGCCTTTCTCACGCACATGTCCAGCCTGGGGCACCGATTGGGCATGTCTGACCATCACGTGAGCGAAGCACTGTACACGAGCGATCCCGACGGGCTCGGAATCGAGATTTATGCGGATCGCGCACGGGATGAATGGAAGGTCGATCCCAACGGCCAGGTGTTCATGGTCACCGAGACGCTGGACGTGAACGGGCTCCTGGAGGCAACCGGAGACACACCTTGGCGCGGCATGCCGGCGGGAACACGCATCGGGCATGTGCACCTGCACGTAGGTGACCTGGCGTTAGCAGACGCCTACTACCACAATGGACTCGGGTTCGATCGCATCGTGTGGGGCTATCCGGGCGCGCTGTTCCTGTCTGCAGGCGGCTATCATCACCACGTGGGAACGAACACCTGGGCCGCCGCGCAGCCGGCAGCGAACGAACAGGATGCACAGCTGCTGGAATGGGAACTCAAGGTTCCTGCAGCGACAGATGTGGAGCAGGCGGCTGCAAGCCTGGAGCAGGGCGGGTACGAGGTTGCTCGTGAGGCCGGCAGTGCCATCTCGCGAGACCCCTGGGGAACTGCCGTGAGGATCGTGCCTGCCTGACGCCGTGATCACGCCTGCAGCAGGCGTTGCGTGAAAGTGGCGCGCGCCCGGCCAAGGCCCGTTAAGCGCTCCGCGATATCAACCATGAAGCCGTAGAACCATTCATCGGAGCTGCCGAATGTTCGATTGGATCATGTGGGACGGCAACGCTGCGATCGGTGTCTTCATCCGCATACTCATCTCGTTCCTGCTCGCCCTGCCGATCGGCTGGGAGCGGGAGCGTAATGCGCGTTCACTCGGGCTCCGCACGTTTCCGCTGGTTGCAGTTGCCAGCACGGCATACCTCACGATAGCAGAGGAGCTTTTCGTTCAGTCGCAGGATGCACAGTCGCGCGTGCTGCAGGGGCTGATGGCCGGTATCGGATTCATAGGCGGGGGTGCAATACTCAAGCGCAATGATTCTACCGTGGAAGGAACGGCCACTGCCGCGGGGGTATGGGCCACGGGCGCGCTCGGAGCGAGCGTTGCCTACGGACGGCTGGACATTGCACTGGCCATCTCGCTGATCACCTTTTTCACATTCGGGTTCATCACCCCGCTCAAGCAGGCGATAGACAGGCAGCGCGAGGAGAGCGGCAAGGGCGGGAACTACGATGCCTGAGAACCTGCCGGTCTGGGACGACGAAAGCTGGCGGCCGCTTCCCGAACTTCGCGAAGACGTGACCGCGGATGTCTGCGTGATCGGGCTGGGCGGCACGGGTCTGACTGGCGTGGAGACGCTCGTGCAGGGCGGACACACCGTTGTCGGCATCGATGCTTCGGATGTGGGAGCCGGTGCCGCAGGGCGCAACGGAGGTTTTCTGCTGGCCGGCCTTGCTGCGGCCCACCACGACGCTGTTGCGGCGCACGGTCGCGAGCTTGTGGACCAGCTTTATCGCGACACCATGCTGGAGCTGGATCGCATCTTCGCCGACATGCCTCACGTGGCACGACGAACCGGCTCGCTTCGCATTGCCGCGAGCGCCGGTGAGGAAGCGGACTGCGAGCGTCAGCTGATTTCCATGCGCGAGAGCGGCCTGCCGGTGGAGCCTTACGACGGACCGGAGGGACGCGGGCTGCTGATCCCGACGGACGGCGTGTTTCACCCGCTGGAGCGATGCAGGGTGCTCGCCAGGCGTGGACTCGAGGGTGGCGCGCGACTGTACGGGAACACGCCCGCGCTGGATGTGCTGCCGGGAGAGGTTCGCACGCCTCACGCCACGGTAAGCTGCGACCGCGTGCTCGTTGCGGTGGACGGCAGGCTGGAACTGCTACTTCCGGAACTTGCGGGCGAGGTGAGAACCGCGCGTTTGCAGATGCTCGCGACTGCGCCGCTGAATCGCCGGCTGAGTGACCGCGCGGTGTACGTGCGGTATGGCTACGAGTACTGGCAGCAGCTGCCGGACGGTCGCGTTGCCTTAGGCGGTTTCCGCGATCGCGGCGGTGAGGCCGAATGGACGCCTGACACGCGGCCGAGTGATGTGGTGCAGAGTGAGCTCGAGTGCTACCTGCGTAATCACATGCAGGTAAGCGAGCCCATCACGCACCGCTGGGCGGCGTCAGTCGGATTTACGAGAAGCGGACTTCCGTGGAATGCCGAAGTGCGCCCACGTGTGTGGGCGCTTGGCGGCTACAGCGGAACTGGAAATGTGATGGGCACGATGCTCGCCCGCCGGCTTGCCTGGTGAGGCATGGCATCCGGTAGTCGGGCTGAACTATCGGGAGCTGCAGTGGCAACGAGCGGCCGCTGCAGTCTTACTCCGGAACAGTCTGCAGCAGTCCGCGGCAGTAGCTGACAACGGCGTCCATGTGGAGCAGTGCGTCTTCCTGGCGCCACTTGAAGTCGCCGTCTTCCTGCTCGACGGGCAGAAGCGTGATGGACTGACGAGCCTGCGGAGCCACGTGTCCCTGCGGAGGCGCTCCGGGCACGGCGATTACGCCATCCCAGGCGATCACGAGAATCTCGCCAAGCGCCTCTTCGGCCGGACGTGCCGGGAACCAGGACACGCTCACGGCGGTGTCTTCTCCCTGGAGGATGCAGCGTGCCGGCCACCTGTGCACGCTCACAGCGGCGCCAGCCGTTTCACGGCGCTGCGGAGGACGCTCGGGCGCCAGTTCGTCCAGAAGGCGTACCACCTCTCGCTGCACCGCGGCGCGCTGCTTCGAAGTGAAATGGTCGGCAACGGTTGCGGCCCGTTCCTGCTCTAGCATTCAACTCTCCTTACTCGGATGAACGAAATATAACAGGGGGCCGCTCGTCGGGCGCTTTCTGTGTTCGTGGAGCGCTTCTTCGCGGCGACGGTCTGCCTCGGCCTTGCCCGCGCATTCTCGCAAACGGTACGTGGCACGAGTTGTCGCCCGCTGAGGCGGAGGAGCGCATTACGCTCTGGCATCTGGCGCGAACCCGTTGCATCTTGATGGTCTACCCTCGTCCGAGAGTCGGTGCCCATCTTGCCTTCCGAGACCCTGGTTGACCGTCTGCAACCTTCGCTCGGTGATCACTACACCGTAGAGCGCGAGATCGGTCGCGGGGGCATGGCTACGGTTTTCCTCGCAAGGGACAACCGGCTCGATCGCCCCGTTGCGATCAAGGTGCTGGACATTGAACTCGGGCTCGCGCTCGGCCCTGAGCGCTTCAGGCGCGAGACCGAGTTCGTTGCCAGGCTCGAGCACCCGCACATCCTCCCCATCCACGACTCGGGAGAAGCCGGTCAGCTTCTCTACTATGTGATGCCGTACGTGGACGGCGAGTCGCTCGCCGCCCGGCTCAAGCGTGAGAAGCAGCTGCCGCTGGACGAAGCGGTGCGCATCACGCTGCACGTGGCGAGCGCGCTGGAGCACGCGCACGGCCAGGGCATCATCCACCGCGACATCAAGCCCGACAACATCCTGCTGCAGGGTGACCAGGCGCTTGTAGCGGACTTCGGAATCGCGCGCGCCATCAGTGCCGTGGGCGACGAGAAGCTCACGCAAACCGGGATGACGCTCGGCACTCCCACTTACATGAGCCCCGAGCAGGCTACCGCGGAACGCCAGCTCGACGGCAGGAGTGACGAGTACGCACTTGGCTGCGTGCTTTACGAAATGCTCGCCGGCGGCCCGCCGTTTACAGGGCCTACCGCCGCGGCGATCATCGCCCGCCACACGATTGCAGACGTCCCGCCCATCCGGCAAGTGCGTTCCGCCATTCCGGAAGAGGTGGAAGATGTCGTTATGCGCTCGCTGGCCAAGGTGCCCGCCGATCGCTTTCCGTCGCTTGCCGCATTCGCGGAAGCGCTCGAGGCCTCGATGTCGGGCGACGCACCGAAGCTGGGCCGCTTCGAGCGCAGGAATCGCGCGCGAAAAAAGAGCGATCGCGGCCGTACACGACGCAACGCCATTCTCGCGCTGCTCGCCGTCCCGGTACTCAGCGCACTCGGCTGGGCGGGCTGGCAGATGCGCGACGCAAAGGAGATGGAGAGCCGTATCGGCACCAGCTCCGACCCGAATCGCATTGCGGTGCTCTTCTTCCGCGATGGCACCCAGAGCGGAGAACTCCAGTTCCTCGCCGACGGAATCACGGAAGCGCTCATCTCGGAGATCGGGCAGGTTCCGCAACTCACCGTGGTGTCGCGCAACGGTGTACTGCCCTTCAAGGGCCAGGATGCCGTCTCGCCGGACAGCATTGGACGTGCGCTGAAAGTGGGCACGCTCGTAACGGGCATGGTGCAGCAGAACGACCAGACGCTTCGCGTTCGCGTAGCGCTGGTGGACGCGCCGAGTGGTGACGAGATCGGCTCGGCCACGCTGGACCGCGAGCGGAGCGACGTGTTCGCGCTGCAGGATGAACTGGCCGAGGAGGTTTCGCGGATACTACGCAAGACCCTGGGACGCGAAATCCAGGGAATGGAGAGCCGCATTGACACTCGCAGTGCCGCGGCGTGGGAAGCGTTGCAGCGGGCGAAGCAGACGGTTGAGAACGTGAGCGCAATGGCGGCGCAGGGCGATGTGAGCGGGGCGGCGGTGGCGTACGAAACGGCGGATCGCGAACTGGCGAACGTGGAGACGCTGGATCCGTCCTGGGCAGCGCCCGTTGCCGCACGTGCGTGGCTGGCCTACCGGCATGCGCGCCTGGTTGGCGCGAGTGACCCGTCATCGTTCCCGAAGTGGCTGGAAATTGGTGAGAAGCACGCGGATCGTGCCCTGGCGCTCTCACCCGCGGATCCGAGCGCGCTCGAAGCCCGGGCTACCGTGCGCTATTTCAGCTGGCTGCTGAACCTGGCGCCGGACGCGGATGCAGCCGCGCGACTGCTGTCGAGCGCGGAGTCGGACTTCGTTACGGCGATCAACCAGAATCGGCAGCCTGCGTCCGCGTTGAACACCTACAGCCACCTGTTGCTGGCTACGTCCCGCACGAGCGAGGCGAAGCTGAAGGCGCAGAGTGCCTACGAGTCAGACCCGTACCTCACAGATGTGGACCGCACGCTCTGGCGGCTGTTCACGTCTTCGCTGGATCAGAACCTTCGGGTGGAAGCCGAGAAGTGGTGCTCCACCGGAGCGGAGCGTTTCCCGGAGAACTTCCGGTTCACCGAGTGCAAGCTGTGGACGTATACGCTGCAGGGGCAGCAGCCGAGGCCGGACTCGATCTTTGCCGTCTACAACCGGTTCGTCGAGCGGAGCCCGGCGCCCCTCAGGGAGTTCCACGAGCTGAAGGGCGGCATGATCGCGGCGCTCGGGTTGGCCAGGGCCGGTCTGGCGGACAGCGCGCGGAGCGTTGCGCGCAGGTCGCGCGGGAACGCAGAGGTGGATCCGGGGAGCGAACTGCTGTACCTGGAGGCGATTCTGGCGTCGCAGCTGAATGACAACGACGAGGCTTTGCGTCTGCTGGCGCGCTACCTGGCGGCGAATCCGCAGCAGAGGTCTTCGGGTGGGCAGGACCAGTCCTGGTGGTGGGACAACATCCGGGATGACCCGCGGTATGTCCAGCTGGTGGGCAACGGGCGCTGAGCCAGCACGAACAAAGGGGCGCCGGGGGTCTCGCGCACGGCCCCTGACATCGTCATGTTGAGGCGCGCCGATTGAGGGCGCGCTCTGGAGTGGCGTCTGACGAAGCTGTCAGGTAGCGCCCGGGGAGGGGATGTGCAAAGTCTCGTAAGTGTGGCCGACGCCACGGGGTTCACATGAAGCGCCTTGGAGTTGCAGGATTGTTGGCTGCAGTGATGCTTGCGGCTGCGTGTTCGGACGAGCAGCCAACGGCCCCCGAAAATGCAGCATTGGATCCGCAGTTCAGTTTTTCATCGTCTCACTCCCGCTCCTGCAGTCCGCATGCTGCCAGGTATGCCGCGCGTGACTTTTTCAAGTCGAAGCACGATCCGATTTTCGAGATCCTCGAGGATCAGTGGAGAGCATACCGCCAAGGTTACGAGAAGTCTGCACGTGAGCATGGTTTCGACGCATTGCGGGAGATTGCGGAAGCGCGCGGAACGTCTCGTCAGGCAGGCGACGGCGAGGACGGGAACAAGCTCACCCGCGCGATAATCGGCTGCATGGCATTGGGTGCCCTGCCCGTCGATTTCAGCGTGGCAAGCGCGATAGACAACGGACTGTTCGAAGTACGTGGTGGAGCGGACGATGAAGCGGGTGCTGCACTGGCCTTCATCGCTGGCCCGTCTTCAGCAGTGGAGCCGCCCACCATCTGGGGCGTTGAGTCATCCAATGGCTGGAATGCCATTTACAGGAAGAAGAGCTCGCGGTACCTGGTTTACGGTGCGCCGCGGCCGGTAAGCAGCTTCACGCTCGAGCCGGCTGCAGTGGATCCTAACGACGTCGCATACACGGGCTTCGATATTTCCACCTTCCCTGCCACACCAGGGTTGAAGGTGACGGAGCCGTGGCGCATCGGCATCTGCATCGAGGCACAGAGCGGAAATGTGTCGAATCGCATCCTGCACGAGGAGGGTGAAGATGAAGTTGTGCTCGCGCTTTCACCGCTCACGTTCTGCGACGACGCCGTTGCGGTGATCGATTCGCGCACGCGGCCTGCGTACCGGCAGCTTGCATCACGCGCCCTGTCGTTCCTGGCACCGCCGGCAGCACATGCGTGGTTCCTGGGTGGCGTGGGCGGCCTCACGAGCTCGCTGAGCCCGCTCGGCCCGGTTTCGGTTGACATCTCGGAAGGGAAGACGGAGTTCCTGTCCCAGCCCACGCAGCCCGCGTTGGGCAAAAAGGGAAAGAAACCGGCAAAGATCACGGCCGGTTCAAGGTTCCCCGTGGAGATGCGAGTGACCACAGCGAACGGCACCCCGGTGGAAGGCGTACGTGTGAACCTCTCCATTGATCGGAACAAGGGCATTCCTGCAGGCGCTGTGCTGCTGGGCACGACAACCGGCCTCACCGACCGTAATGGCGTGGTGGAGCTCATGGTGTCCATCAGCAAGCCGGGCGGTTACAGGATTGCCGCGGTTCCCGTGCTGGGTGGCATGGAAGGCAATCCGTTGCTGACGGAGTTGTTTACCGTAAGCAAGAAGTAGCGTCGTAACGGGTGACGTCAGGCACCATGACGGTGCCTGACGTCACAGGCCGGCCTGAACGGTGGGTAGCGAGAGAACGAACTCCGAACCGACGTCCATTTCGCTGCGGGCAACGAGGTCGCCATTCATGCTGCGCGCCAGGTCGCGGCTGATTGCAAGGCCCAGCCCCGTTCCCTCCACGGGATGGTTGAGCGCACGCCCAACCTGCACGAACGGCTGGAAGATCGACTCCAGGTGCTCCGCCGGAATCCCTATTCCGTTGTCAGCAACGCGAATCTCCACCAGGTCGCGACCGTGGGCATTCACCGAACGTGAGGCGGACATCTCGATCGTTCCGCCATCGCTCGTGAACTTGGACGAATTCGACAGCAGGTTCAGAAGTATCTGCTGCAGCTTCTCCTCGTCCGCATAGGCAACCAGTTCAGCGGTACAAGGTGCAACCACCAGGGAAAAGTTCTTGGCGCGAAGCTGCGGCATAATGAGGGTTTCCACGCTGGCAAGCGCGTCGCGAACACACACCTCGCCGAGGGTAAGGCGCACCGAACCCGTCTCCACCCGCGCGTAGTTCAGGAGCTCGTCAATCAGTCGCAGCAGATGCTTCTGGCTTCGGCGCAGCCGTTCGAGGTCTT
>DATGOL010000011.1:0-10502 GCA_035306065.1 Gemmatimonadales bacterium
GCGCTTCGCGTATCCGGCGCCGACACGCTTCAGTGGTGGCACGAAAGGCTGCGCAAGGAAGCGAAGGAGGTTCGTGACATCGTGGAGCGCGACGGTCGCCTGACGCTGGACTTCGAGGACGGGGAAGGGCAGCGCCTTTCACTCGTGGACGATGGTGGCGCCGGCGAGTCGTTCCCATGGGAGCGCAGCCCGGTGCCGGCCGAACATCAGGTTCGCGGTCTTGGGCCGATCATGATCAGCGTGCCGGACCTGGCGCCCACCGACGGCGTACTTCGGACCGTCGCTGGCATGCGGCCGGTGCGCGAGTACGCGCATCCCGATATGCCGTCGCATGCGGTGCACGTGTACGAGATGGGCGACGGCGGTGCCGGTGCCGAGCTTCACGTGGCGGTGCAGCCCGGGATTCTGCCGGCGCGCCAGGGTGCCGGCGGCGTACACCACGTAGCCTTCCGTTCGAATGACTCCGACTACGACGCATGGGCTGACCGGCTGAATGAGAACGGAGTTCCGAACAGCGGCAAGGTAGACCGGTACTGGTTCCGCAGTCTCTACTTCCGTGAGCCTAACGGGGTGCTTTTCGAGATCGCCACCGACGGGCCGGGATTCACCGTGGACGAAGATCCGAACACACTCGGCGAGAAGGTGGTGCTGCCGCCGTTCCTGGAAGAACACCGCGATACGATCGTATCTGCACTCAAGCCAATTGACTGATCACGCGCTACACGAGGAAACGATGTCAGGCATCTCGGGCATTCATCATATTTCGTCCATCTCCACCAGCCCGGAGCGCACGCTCGCGTTCTACACCGGCGTACTCGGCATGCGCCTCGTGAAGCGTACGGTGAACTTCGACGACACGAGCACTCTGCACCTGTATTTCGGCGATCATGCAGGGTCGCCCGGCACGCTGCTCACGTTTTTCCCCTGGACGAAGGGGAACGCTGGCCGGATTGGCGTGGGGCAGGTGGCGGTGACATCGCTGGCCATTGCGCCGGCGTCGCTGGGTTACTGGCTCGCGCGACTCGTGCAGTCGGGCGTGGGCTATACGGGCCCGTCCAGTCGTGAGGCTGCGGACGGGTCTGCCGAGCGGGTGATCACCTTCAGCGATCCCGACGGCCTCAAGCTCGAGCTCGTGGCTCACGAAGCAGTTCCGGAGGAAGGCACGCATGAGGGCATGGCGGGAGTTACCGCTGCGAACGCCGTGCGCGGCGTTCACTCGGTCACACTCTGGGTGGAGGATTCCGCCCGCAGCGCCAGCATGCTCGCTGATACCCTCGGCTTTCGCGAGCTGAAGGAATCGGGTGCAACCAGGCGCTTTACGTCAGGCAGCGGGCTGCCCGGCTCGTTCGTTGACGTGCGCGGCGTTGGCGGCTTTCTCGGCGGAGTGGAAGGAACCGGCACAGTGCATCACGTTGCGTTTCGCGTGCCTGACGATGAATCGCAGCTGGACGTGCGCCAGCGGCTTCACGAGGCAGGGTACTCCACCACGCGCATCATGGATCGCAATTACTTCAGGTCCATCTATTTCCGTGAGCCGGGCGGCGTACTGTACGAAGTTGCCACGGACGAACCGGGATTCACGATCGATGAACCGCTGGAAACGCTGGGCGAAAAGCTGATGCTGCCGCCGCGCTACGAGATCGATCGTCCGCAGCTGGAAGCGGAACTTCCGCACGTGCCGACATGGGAAGAACTGAAGGCCGAGGTGGGGCAGTCCTTCCGGGAGGAGTGAGCCTGTCCTTAACGACTCATGGTTTCCAGCGTCATACCAGGCAGGGAACGACAGATGGCCGTTCCGGTCATGAGACGTGAGGAAACCATGAGATTAAGGACATTTGGCCTGGTTGCCGCAGTACTCGTAACAGCGGCAGCACCTCTGGCTGCGCAGCGAGCCACGCGTGCACAGGAAGGGCCGAGACGCGAGGCCGCAATGCGTATGCAGCGCCCGCAACAGGGAATGCGCGGCGGGGCAGGCGGTGCCGAGCAGTTCCTGGCACGCACCGGTGAGCTGGGGCTGACTGACCAGCAGGTGGTTCGCCTTGCAGCGATTGCACGTCGTGCGGAAGCTCGAAGGGTGGAACAGCGTGCGGCCATGCCCGCACCGGCTGCAGGAATGCGCATGGGAATGCGTGCTGGCGGTACACCGGCGGATTCAGCCACCCGCGCGGCAAGAATGGCGCAGATGCAGGGAATGCAGGCCCGCATGCAGGCCATGCGCGAGGCACGTGAGGCGGACCTGAAGGACGCGATCGCGATCCTCACGCCCGAGCAGCAGGCAAAGGTTCTGAGCTCGCGGATGCGCCGCGGCGGCATGTAGCTGGATACAGGCTTCTTTCCGAAGGATCATGAGCGCGCCTCGGCACCAGTTGCCGGGGCGCGCTCGTCGTATGGCAGTCGGCGAGTAGCACGCGGGGTTCGCCCGATACCCGTTAGATTCCACGCATGCGAAGTCTCCCGATCGTAGCCCCCGAGGAGCGCTCCGGCGTTGAAACTGCCAGCGAACCGCTGCCCGAGCGAAGAGAACTCCAGGACACCGACCTGCACGATCTACTGGTGGAGTTCTACGCAACGGTTGCACGCGACGAACTCCTGGCGCCCTACTTCGTGGCGGTGGACATGCGCGATCACATTCCACGCATCGCCAATTTCTGGTCCACGATAATCTTCCACACGCAGCGCTACTCGGATAACGCGTTCCGCCCGCATGCGGCAATGCCCGGCCTTACCAGGGCGCACTTCAGTCGCTGGCTGGCCGTGCTCGAACAGACGGTGGACCGAAGCTTCACGGGAGTAGCCGCCGAGAGGATGAAGGCCCTCGGCCACCGCGTTGCGGAAAGCATGCAAATGCGACTGCGCCTGGACGACAGTACTCAGTACTGACCGCTCAATACTGAGTACTGCCTCTCTCACTCGAACCGCAGCGCGTCGATCGGATTCAGCGCCGCTGCCTTGCGCGCCGGGTAGTAGCCGAAAAACACGCCCACGGCCGCCGAGAAGCCCACTGCCAGCACCACCGCGGAGATCGGCGTCGCAGTCGCCCAGCCGGTCAGGTGCCCCAGCAGCGCCGCGCCTGCAAATCCCACCGCCAGGCCGATAATCCCGCCCAGCACGCTCATCACGATGCTCTCGATGAGGAACTGCGTGAGCACGTCCGAACCACGCGCGCCGATCGCCATCCGGATTCCGATCTCGCGAGTGCGCTCGGTTACCGATACCAGCATGATGTTCATGATGCCGATTCCGCCAACGATCAGCGATATGGATGCAATCGCTGCAAGCAGTGCCGTCATCACGGACGTGGTGCTCGTTGCCGTTGCGGCAATCGCCGTCTGGTCCTGGACCGTGAAGTCGTCAGGCATCGCGCCCTGCAGGCCATGCGATTCACGCATCAGGACTCCGATCTCCGCGATGGATGCCGGAATCCGCTCGGGAGAGGTGGTACTTACGAGTATCTGACCGATGAAGCTGAAGCCGCTCAGCCTGTCCTGTGCCGTGGTGTAAGGCACCAGCACCACGTCGTCCTGGTTTGCACCCGTGGCCGTCTGACCCTTGGGCTGAAGCACGCCAACAACGGTGAACGGCGAGCGACCCAGCTGCACCTGCGCACCAACCGCAGCGCCGTCCGGGAAAAGGTTCTCGGCCACCGTGCTGCCGAGTACCACTACGCGCCGCTTGGACTGAAGCTCCTCTTCACCGAAGAGTGCGCCGTCCGCAACGCCCCAGTCCCGGATGATCAGGTAGTCGGGTGACACGCCGTTCACCTGCGTGCGCCAGTTGCCGCTTCCGCCAATCACCTGCGTGCGCGTCATGATGACCGGTGATACGGCCGCCAGTGTGGTGCTTTCACGCGCCAGCTTCTCGGCGTCTTCCACGGTCAGGCGGTTGAAGGTGCCGGCTCCCTGGCTCGCGCCACCCTGGGTAGTGGTACCGGGCGTGATCACGATCATGTTGGTGCCGAGTCCCTTGATCTGGTCCTCGATCTGCGACTGCGCGCCCTGGCCGATCGCGACCATGACGATCACCGCGCCAACACCGATCACGATGCCCAGCATCGTGAGCAGCGTGCGCATACGGTTCTTCAGGATGCTCTGAGCTGCAACCCTGAACAAGGTTGACGACTTCATGCTGCCTCCTTTTCTGCGGCGTGGAGGGCGTTCTCCTCTTCGATCTCCCGATCGAGCTGGCGAAGGTCCTCTGCCGCGTTGTGGCGATCGGTAACCTGCTCATCGCGCACGATGCGTCCGTCCTTCATGACCACCACTCGCTTTGCGTACTGGGCTACCTCGCTTTCGTGCGTAACGAGCAGGATCGTTATGCCCCGGTCATTGAGCTCCTGGAACAGTGCCATCACCTCGATGGTGGTGCGGCTGTCCAGGTTACCGGTAGGCTCGTCTGCAAGCAGCAATGCTGGCTGCGTAACGAGCGCGCGGGCGATAGCCACACGCTGCTGCTGGCCGCCGGACAATTCACTGGGCTGGTGGTCCAGGCGTTCGCCAAGTCCAACGTGCTCGAGTGACTTGCGCGCCATGGTGCGCGTATCGGTCCACCGGTTCTTCCGGTCGTACAGCAGCGGAAGTTCAACGTTGTCAATTGCGCTCGTGCGCGAGATCAGGTTGAAGCTCTGGAAGATGAAGCCGAGCTTCTCGTTGCGAAGGTCTGCGAGCTGGTTGCGGCTCATGCCGTCTACCCGTACGCCGTCCAGCACATAGCTGCCGCTGGTTGGCATGTCGAGGCATCCGAGCACGTTCATCAGTGTGGACTTGCCGGAACCGGAAGTGCCCATCACCGCGATCATCTCGCCCGGCTCCACCGTGAGGCTCACGTCGTTGAGCGCAAACACCTGGTTGTCGCCCATGGAGTAAACCTTCTTCAGGTTGGAGACGCGGATAACCGCTTCGCTGTTCGTCATGCTCATGTCAGTATCCTCCTAGAAGCCGCGCGGACGGCCGCCGGACTGCTGCTGCTGGAACGGATTCGCAGCCGCGCTGGCCGGTGTGCTGCCAGTGGTACCGATGATCACCTTCATTCCCGGCTGGAGAGCGTCGCCCGATACCTCGGTGCGCTGGCCGTCGTTCATGCCGGTGGTAACCGGTATGCGAACCGGCGTACCCGTGGAGTCTGCGACCCAGACGCCGGCGGAGCCGGCCTGTGCTTCGCCCCTGCGTTCTGCGATGGTGGTGCTGGTGGATGCAACCGACGGCGTGTAGCGAAGCGCCGCGTTCGGCACCGCAAGCACGTTCTCCGCACGCGAGGTGAGGAAGCGCAGCGTTGCGGTCATTCCCGGCAGCAGCTTGCCATCCTCGTTTCTCACGCTCACCACTACCGTGTAGTTCACAACGTTCTCCGTGGTAGCCGACTGCAACCGAACCTGCTGCACCGTGCCGGTGAACTGCTCGTCAGGGTACGCAGCCACGCTGAAGCGAACCTGCTGGCCATTCTGGATGCGGCCAATGTCGCTCTCGTCAACCGAGGCGAGTATCTGCATGTCGCTAAGATCTGCCGCGATACGGAAGAGCTCCGGGGTGGAGAGGCTGGCGGCAACCGTCTGGCCAACATCAACACTGCGGGAGACGATCACGCCGTCTATCGGTGAGTGGATGTTGGTGTAAGCCAGGTTCTGTCGTGCGCGGTCCAGGCTGATCTGCGCAGAGCGCAGGTTGGACTGCTGCACGGAGTAGGTGGCTTCGATGGCGTTGAACTCGCTCGCCGTCACGATCTGCTGCTCGAAGAGCCCCTGATTGCGATCGTATTCGCTCTTTGCCTGGTTGTACTGTGCTGTAGCGCGGTCCAGAGCTGCCTGCGCCTCGGCCACTGCCTGACGCTGCAGCGTGGGGTCGATGCGTGCGAGCAGCTGGCCTGCCTTTACCCGGCTGTTGAAGTCAACGAGGATATCGGAAACCTGGCCGGACACCTGCGTGCCAACCTGCACCGTGGTTACCGCGTTGAGTGCGCCGGTGGCCGACACGGTAGACTCGAGGTCTGCGAGTTCGACGGTGGCGAAGCGATAGGAAGTCACTTCCGTAGCGTCGGCGCGCTGATAGAGCCAGAGCCCGCATGCTACCAGTGTGACGACTGTGATTGTGGCTGTAATGCGAGACTTGGTCATCGTTCGGTCCTCGTTTGCGTACGGTGTTTCCGGTTTGAAGTGCTCGGGGATATCACTGCTGCCGCATCGCTCTTCACTCCAATCGTTACGACGGATTGTACGCGCGACCGTGTCGGTGTTTCAGGGTTGAGGATGCGGATTGCACGCTGGTGTTGCGAATGGCACGAGCGAGGGGATGAATGGCGACGGCCGACGCTGGCCAAACACGCCGGTGCTCTGGTCCGTGCCGCTCTCCGTCCCTATGCTTCCCGCATGAGCCCCGATACCAGCCCCACGCCCGAGGCCAGCCTCGCCTCGGATGTTTTCGTGGAGACCACGCGCCTCAGCGGCGCGGAGGTACTGCGCATTGCGGCGTTCTGGGGGCTCTTCGCTGCCGTAACGCTGGTGAATCGGCTCCTCGACCCTCGTCGCTCGGGCCTCACTCTTCAGCCAGGCGAGATATGGCTCACGGTGGTGCAGTGCACCCTCTGGACGATTGCAACCGTGTGCATCTTCTGGCTCGCGGCACGAGAGAGCGAGAGCAGGGCCGCAGACCTGGTGAAGCTCATGCTGGCGGGTGCACTTGCTGCATTCATCAGCACGGCCGCAATGGACATGGTTCGCGAGTCGTTCTTCCCGATGCGTGGTGGCCGCTCGAGGGGCTTCAGCGGAAGGCTGTTCGGTTTCGGAGGCCTGCTTCTGCTGAACCAGCTGGTGATCGCAATGGGAGTGGTTGCGGCAGGAATGGCGCGCTCGTACTCACTCCGGCTTAGAGCCAGGCGCGCACAGGCGGTGTTGCTGCAGGCGCAGCTGACACAGGCAAGGCTGGACGCACTGCGCCGTCAGCTGGACCCGCATTTTCTCTTCAACACGCTCAATGCCGTGTCTGCACTCGTTGAGCGCGATCCGCGCGGCGTACGCCGAATGCTGTCGCAGCTGAGCGAACTGCTGCGATACAATTTCGATGGCCCGGACGAGGCAGAGATTACACTCGGGTCCGAACTCGAGCTGCTCGATCGTTATGTGGACATCATGCAGATACGCTTCATGGGAAGGCTGGATGTCGAGGCGCGCGTCAACGAGGATCTGAAGGATGCGATGGTGCCGGCGCTGATCCTTCAGCCACTGGTCGAGAACTCCATTCGCCATGGGGTTGAGCAGGTATCGGGGAGCGGCGAGATCATCATCGAGGGCGAGTTGCATGGCGACGCGCTCGTGATTCGCGTGCGCGACAACGGGCCCGGGCCGGCAAACCTGGTGCTTGCCCAGGATTCCGGGAGCGGCACGCGTGGTGGGGTTGGCTTGCGCAACGTGCGGGATCGGCTGGTGCAGCTGTATGGTTCGCAGCAGTCACTCACGCTGCGCAGGGGCGACGATGGCACGGGCGCCGTTGCGGAGGTAAGGCTCCCGTATCGCAGGAGCAGTGGAGCACGTTCATCCGCAGCTGCACCGCTCCGGCTCGATGCCTGACGCACCACGCATGCGCGTGCTCGTTGTGGATGACGAGCCCCTGGCTCGCATGCGCGTGGAAGACCTGCTGGCTGCGCAGCCTGACGTGGAAGTAGTGGGCAGTGCGGCGGACGGCGATGCTGCAATCAGCGCCATTCGCGAGCTGAAGCCCGACCTCGTGTTCCTCGACGTACAAATGCCTGTGAGAACCGGGGTGGACGTCATTCGTGAGGTGGGCGCCGAGCACATGCCTGTCACGATCTTCGTCACCGCCTACGACAAGTACGCGCTCTCGGCTTTTGAAACGGCGGCTGTGGACTACCTGGTAAAGCCGTTCGACGATGAGCGGTTTGAACAGGCACTCTCCCGCGCGCGACGGTTCATCGAACTCGAGCGACTCGATGAGCTTCGGGACAAGCTGGTAATGCTGCTCCAGCCCGCGCCGTCTGCCGCGGGCGGGACTCCGGAAGCGTCCATGCCCCGAGAGGCATCGTCAGCTGAACTCGAGGTGAACGCCGGACTGCCCGAGGGTCAGCCGGCCGCCGGAGCGAGGCACGGGTGGCTCGAGCGCATTGCGGTAGACATGCGTGGCAAGGTGCGCGTGGTGCAGGTTGCGGACATTGATTACATACTTGCGAGCGGACCCTACGTTCAGCTGTATGTAGGCGGACGTCCGCTGTTGCTGCGTGAATCGCTGCAGTCGCTGGAGGATCGCCTCAATCCTGCGATGTTCATGCGAGTGCACCGCTCTGCGATCGTGCGTCTGGACCTGGTGGAGGTGCTGCACAAGGGAGCGGGCGGCGACTACGAGGTGCAGTTGAAGGGTGGAGCACGCATCAAGGTGAGCCGGTCGCGGCGTGAGGAGCTGGAGCGCGCCCTTGGGGTTGTTGAGCCCTGAACTGAAACGCGCCCTGCCGAAAATCGTACGTTCTGGTGTGACCTCACGAAACAGCAACGAACCTGCGGGGCTAATGGACCAGTTCGAGCCAACCGAAGTTGACGCATCCAGGCTGGCGGCCGCGCACGAGCGTGCAGGCAGGCTGCTGAGCGACCGCTATGCGGAGCAGTCCATTGGCCATGCGGATTTCGAGAAGCTCATGGCTCAGCTGCGGAATGCAACTGACGTGGTAGCGGTGGATTCTGTCGTGGATGCGTTGCACCACATTCCCCGGGCCGTAGTACCGGCGTCTGCCGAGGGTGAGGCTCGCAGCGTTGCACTGCCTGACGATGAGAGGCGCGTATTCGCGTTCATGAGCGAGCAGAAGCGCAAGGGATCCTGGAGTGTGCCGCGCGTGCTCAAGGTGCTCGCGGTCATGTCAGACGTGAAGCTCGACTTCAGGCACACCGACATCCCGCACGGCTTCACGATGGACGTTCAGTGCATAATGGCGCAGGTCACCATCATCGTGCCGCCGGACATGGCGGCCGACTTCAACGTATTCACGGTGATGGGATCGACTGACAGCGCCGCGCCTAACGTGCGCGACGCACCCTTCGGCGCCAGGACCATGTCCGTGTCAGGCGGAGCCGTGATGGGCGAGGTGAAAGTGGTGGTTCGGGCAAGGTAACCCTGCTCAGGCGCGGGGCGCGCTGGCCGTAACCGCCATCAGCAACTGCTCGACGGCAGCGCCTTCAACCACTCTTCAGCAGCAGCCTGAAAGTTGAACCGCTACCGGGCTCACTGTGCACCGTTATGTCGCCACCCATCAGTCGTGCCAGATCGCGGCTGATGGAAAGTCCAAGGCCGGTACCGCCATGGATGGACGTGAGCTCCCTGGACACCTGCACGAACGGCTCGAATACCGAACGCAGCTTGGAAGTCTCTATTCCGATGCCGCTGTCTGCCACCGTGATGGCGATGCCTTCCGGTACTCGTGTGGCTTCCAGTTCGATCAATCCGCGCGCATCGGTGAACTTGATGGCATTCGACAGAAGATTCAGCAGTATCTGCATCACCTTCTCGAAGTCGGCGTGCACAATCAGGTCTGCCGGCGGCTTGTTCCGCACGAAGCGCAGCTCCCGGGCGTTGAGCTGCGGCATGATCATGGAATCCAGCTGCTGAAACAGATTCTCCACGCTGAAGGCGGAGAGCGAGAGCTCCACTCGTCCGGCTTCCAGCTTCGCAAAATTCAGCACGTCGTTGATGAGCGAAAGGAGGTAGCGCTGGCTGTGCCGGATGCGCGCCAGTGCCTCCTTCTGCCGTTCCGAAATCGAGCCATAGATGCCGGTCTCGACCAGTTCGGCATAGCCGGCGATGGCATTGAGCGGCGTGCGCAGCTCGTGGCTCATCACTGCCAGAAAATCGCTCTTGGCCCGGTTTGCCTCGGCCGCATGAGCCGCTGCCTTCTCCGATTCTGCTCTCGCCTGCTCAGCACCGCGCAGCGCATCCTGAAGCCGGTGGTTCACACGTTCCAGCTGATGCATCAGTAACTGTGCTTCCGCAGTCTGGGCCTCGAGTTCCTGGGCGTTGGCCTCCAACTGACTGTTAAGCAGTGCCAGCTCCGCGCTTCTGCGCAGCTCCTCTCGGTGCGCAGCTCGTTCGGCCACGAGCCGCCTGGCCTGTTCCTCTGCCTCACGGTACAGCGTGAGGTCCTGGGTGACCTTGCCGAATCCCAGAAGCACGCCCGACTCATCACGCAGGGCCGTGATGGTGGCCTTTGCCCAGAACAGCGTGCCGTCCTTCCGCACGCGCCACCCTTCTTCCTCGTGTCGCCCGTCGCGAGCGGCAGCCTCGAGCTTGAGTTCGGGGTGGCGCCTCGCGCGATCCTCCGCCGTGTAGAAGAGCGAGAAGTGCCGGCCGATAGCTTCATCCCCGCTATATCCCTTTATCTTCTCGGCGCCGCGATTCCAGCTGAGGATGTGCCCGTCTGCGTCGAGCGCGAAGATCGCGTAGTCGCTCGCGCTCTCCACCAGCAAACGGTTCAGGTCGTTCCAGTGATCGGGACGAAGACTCTGCCTCTCCGATGCG
>DATGOL010000012.1:0-29094 GCA_035306065.1 Gemmatimonadales bacterium
TGGCTGTTCAAGCTCCCCTTTGCCCGCGCGATCGCCGATCGTTTCTATCGCTGGTTTGCGCGAAACCGTTACAAGCTGGGCTGCGGAGAGCATTGCCAGTTTCGTCCGGCCGATCTGAAGTTCGACGAGTAGGGCACGAAAGAGCGATCTGGCGTCACACCGGCCTGACGACCTCCAATCCACCTCAAACGGCTTCAGTCGGGTTTCGACCTGTACCTGCTGTTTTCCTCGCGCCTCCGGCGCTGCACGAGCCCCTTGAGCCACTCCTCCACCGGCCGCGACTCCTCAGAGTCCAGCGTCTCCACCTCCACTTCCACCTCACCCGCGGACTCGCCACCGCTCGCTTCCGCGAGCCGCCTCACGAGTGTCTCCCAGGTATAGTCCTGCAGGGGTGAACCCGCGGTGCGCATCAGAATCCAGTCCAGGAGGCCGGAAGTGCGATCGTACACTTCCACCTGAATGCGAATTGATCCCGGAGCCGTGTCCTCCAACGAGATCTGCACCGCACCGGCGAGCGGATGTCCCTCCAGAGTGATCATCGCAAGGCTCGTGTCGGTAAGCTCCGCCACCCGAACCTGAACGTTCCCCCGGCCCGGAAGTCCCATTGTGATCGTATACCCTTCGGCCACCGTCTGAGGGGTGTTCGGTTCCGACGCGATCTCCAGCGTCCACGGAGTGAACTCGTCGAACCTGGAACGCAGTTCCTTCATCAGGGCGGTCGCGTCCGTCGTGGCGTTCACGACGTTCAAGGCGAATCGCTTGTGCTCCAGGTCGCCCAGCCCCTCGTCAGGCAGCTGCTCGAGCGCCACGTCGGCAAGCTTCCTCAACCCGCTTTCGAGCGGCGTCGCACGCACACCAAGCAGTGACAGACCGTTCCCATCAGGCGAACGCACCACGCTCCCCTCGTTGAGCATCGTTATCTGACCCGGATCCACCGGGAGTTCCATCCCCACCTTCTGCCCCGCCCAGGCCGCAAACGACACCAGCCCACTCGGAACCGAGATCGTCACCGGTCGCCGGTCGATAATCTCACCCAGACGTTCAACGAGGTCCGAGAGAGACGTGCGTTCCTCGCCGGCAACCTCGAGAACACGTTGGGGCAGGCGGCTGCGCTCTACCAGCTGCGTCAGCGCTTCGGCCGCATCACCCACCCAGATCGGCTGGAACTCCGTCTCGCCATCGTCCAGCACTGGCAGCACCGGCACTGCGCGCATCCAGCGGAGCAGCACGGATATCACGGCATCGCCCGGGCCGTACACGTTCGCCAGGCGGCAGATGCTCCAGTCGTGCGTGTAACGCTCCACGAGCTTCTCCGCACTTCGCTTGGAGCGGTGATAGTCACTCTCGCCACGCTCGGCTCCCAGCGATGACACGTAGACGAAGCGACGCACCCCGGCCCTCGTCGCTTCGTCCAGTAATGCCTGAGTGCCCTGCACGTTCACCCGCTCAAAGGTGACTTCAGGAGGGTCTTCGCGCTCGATCCCGGCAAGGTGAAGCACGGCGTCGCAGCCGTCGGCCGCGCCATGAAGGGAAGATGCGTCCGAGACGTCAGCCGGATGAGCCTCCACTCCCCGGTGCCACTCGCGCGAATCATCCTCGGCACCGCGGGACACGAGCCGCACGACGTGGCCACGCGCCAATAGACACGTCACCGTCTCCCGACCTACCACTCCTGTTCCGCCCGATACCAGCACTCGCATGCAGGGGCTCAGTGCACGTAGAGTGCCGGGTCAACCAGCAGCAGCTTGCCCCTGCCCGCTGCCGCCCTTTACTGACGGCACCTCGCGTTCGGATCCGGAACCGGCTTATCAACCACCGGCGCTCGATCCGCATTCGCAACTTCCGATATCAGGTTGTTCGCGAACCGCGTAATACGCGCATAGTGCGGGTAGGCGATGTACTGGGGCTCATCCGTCACCTGGTGATAGTCGCCGTGAAGGCCGGTGAACAGGAACACAACGGGAATCCCCATGCGCGCATAGTGAAAGTGGTCACTGCGGCAGTAGAGATTCTCCGGGTGGCCGTCGGCATCGAGCGTGTAGTCGAACCGCAGCGGTTCGTCTGAAGCCGAGTTCACACTCTCCACCATATCGCCAAGCTGTGTTGACAGCCTGCGCGAGCCTACGAGCGCCAGGTAGTCTGGACCACCGTTCCGCATGTCCTCTGCTCCGCCACGCCCGATCATGTCGATGTTTACCTGCGCCACGATCGAATCGAGCGGAACGGTAGGGTTCTCCACGAAGTAGCCGGCGCCAACGAGTCCCATCTCCTCGCCTGCATGCCACACGAACAGAATGGATCGCCGCGGCTTCTGGTCTGAAAGAGCCAGGTGCTCGGCAATCTCCAGCAGTGCCATGGAGCCCGAGCCGTCGTCGTCTGCCCCGTTATGGATGGAGTCAGGGCGCGCCGGCGCGAGTTCGCGCAGGCTGTCCACGTTCACCGTGAGTGCCTGACGCCGGGTTACATCCAGGCGAGGTGATCCCGGGTAAGCTCCACTCAGCTGCCATGCCGCCGCATTGATGGCGCGCAGAGAGTCATGATCCACCGGACCGCCCCGGCGCAGCCCAACGTGATCGGCATGTGCGCCGATGGCAACGTACTGCCCTGCGAGTGCCGGGTCGCTTCCCGGAATCACCGCCACAACGTTATGCGCGGGATACTGTCTGGTTTCCTCCACCACCAGCCCGTTCAGCGGACTGCCTGTTATCTCCGTTCCCGGCGAGACCTGCGCGAGCGGCTTTCCGAACATCCGTTCAGCAGCCGCCCTCGTGAGGGTTCCCACCATCGGTCCTTCCTCGGCAGCCATACCGGTACGGAAACCCACCGTGCTGTCACGCATCATGCGCGTGATGGCCGCCGGCGCCTGTCCGTCTATCACGAACAGCACCATGGACGCGCGAGACAGGCGTCCGCCCGGAGCAAGTTCCGCAATGGAAGAGTCGCCAGGCATTGCGATCACGACCGTGCGGTTCAGCAGTCCGGGGTTCAACCGCTCGGATGCCCAGCCCCCGTAGATCACGAGTCCACCGCCGAAATCACGCGGTGACCACTGGGGGAGCGCCATGTGAACATCGGTGCCCTCGATGTACTGCGCACCGCTGAGTGTGAGCGTTTCTTCCACGGCGATCTTCCGCGAGCCGAACGGTATGCTCTGGAAGTAGCTGCCATCGTCGCCCATTGGCGTGAGGCCGAGGCGCTCGAGCTCGGAGGCAATGTACCTCGTGCCTCGCGCGTAGCCTTCGGTTCCCGTTGCGCGTCCCTGCATCGAGTCATCAGCAAAGATGTACAGGCGCGTCATCAGGTCGCGTGCGGAGATCTCCTCACTGGTGGGACGCGGATCGAGACGCAGCGGATTCGGCGTGGAATCCGGCGTGGTGTCTGCGTTGCGAGCGCAGGCCGCGAGGAACAGGAGCGCAGCGGCTGTCGTGAGGGTGCCAACTCGGAGCATTCTGATGTATGCGGTTGAAGGACGTTGCTATCAATTGCGGACGACGGGTGCTGCCGGCGGCTGCACCTTCCCCCACTGCGCGGGATTGAATAGGTCGAGCGGTAGCGCGATGTCAACGATGACGGCGGCCCATCGCTCTCGCATCGTGTGCGTACCTTCGCGATAGCGGTTGACAACGCTGGGGAAACTCAGCCCGTCCTGCTCTCGCCAGGACTCCACGCGGGCCTCGGTGGTGAGCGTGCGCTGTGCGAGCGGTCGCACCTCGGTGGCGCGCCTCACGAGCAGGCGTTCGGCGTCGATTGCCACCTCCGACCGCAGGCTGTCATTCACCCCGCCGCCGATTATCCAAACGTGCGCGCCGCCTTCGTTGGCTATCCGGAACAGGCTGGTATCCACGCGTGCAGCAGCCAGCGCCACCATAGCCGAATCCGGAGACAGTGCCGGAAGGTCTGCGAGCGCGACCATTGCCAGGTCCGTACGTTCGTCCATCGCGGCCTGCGCACCCTCCTGGAAGCCGTACACGGCCCCAGGTGTGTACAGCAATCCAGACTTGCTCTCGTGCGGCTGGTAGTCAATGCGGGCTCGGCCCGGCACGCGCAAGGACAATGTCCACTGGCCCGGCGCCGGTGCACCCAGGCCGAGCAGGGTGATATCGAGCCCCACGACTGCGGTGTGATACCACTGACTGCCCCAGCGGTTGTTCACGAGGAACAGCGCCTCTCGCGCACTCCGCGCGTCACTCGGCCGCACCAGTGGCACTCGCTCGTTTGCCGTAGCCGGCCGTGCGCTGGTGTCAATCTCGCCTGACTGTACCGGCGCACAGGCAGACGCAACAGCCAGAACGAGCGCGACGGTGGCATGGCGGAACCCGGGCCGAGCCGGGCCGCCGGCAGCCGCGGTATGCCGACGCGAACGGCAGAGTTGTGCCCGCATCACAGCGCGCCGGCGCGGGGCAGGACGGGTATTCGGGCTGAAAGCTGTCATTTTCGATCTCCTTCGGCCCAATCTAGCATTGGGCTCCGGAAGATTAAGCTAGCGAGCCCGTCCCGCAGGTTCCTTTCGCAGGCCTCCCTCCTCTTTGGTGCGACGGCCGAGCCGCTTCGGACGGCCACAACCTCACCCGTAGTTTCCTGACGGTTCAGGTACATCTTCATTCCTTCTGCCAGAGTAACTTTCCTGGCGATGACTGAAACACCGGAACTTCAGATGGGATCTGGGAAGCCCGCAGTGCTACTGCTCAGCGGCGGCCTCGACTCCGTAACCCTGCTCGCCAACACGGTGCGCAACGGGTGGTCCGTGCATGCACTCTCCTTCAGCTACGGGCAGCGTCACGGCAACGAGCTGGAACTCGCCGCACGCGCGGCAAAGCGCTACGGCGCCCGCGAACACAAGGTGGTGTCCATAGACCTTCGTGCCTTCGGCGGCTCCGCACTTACGGCGGACATCGATGTACCGGCGGGCACGGATGAAACTCCGGACAGCGAGCATGTTCCCATAACATACGTGCCGGCCCGCAACACGATCTTTCTCTCCTTCGCGCTCGCCTGGGCGGAGGTGCTGAATGCGGCTGACATTTTCATTGGTGTGAACGCGCTCGACTACAGCGGCTACCCGGACTGCAGGCCTGAGTTCATTGCGGCCTACGAGGCACTCGCCAACCTGGCCACTGCCGCAAGCGCGGCGAAGCGCGTTCAGATTCGCGTACACGCACCGCTCATTCATCTAACGAAGCGCGAGATCGTGCACCTGGGCAGCGCGTTAGGTGTGGACTACTCGGAAACCACGAGCTGCTACGATCCCGATCGTGAGGGACGCGCATGCGGCCGGTGCGACGCCTGCATGCTTCGGCTCCGTGGCTTCGCCCAGGCACGCCTCCAGGACCCTGCGCCGTATGCGCCGGATGCACCCGAAAATCCGGGCCGCCGCACGAGTCGCGTCGTGAATGACTCCGCCAGCGAGCGCCGCCAGGAGCACGACCACACCGGTTCGCGCAACTCGAGCGACACGCCACGCTCCACACCCATCCCCAACGAGCCTTCCCGGCAATGAGAGCGCGGCGCTACACCGTTAAGGAGATCTTCTACACCCTTCAGGGAGAGGGCGCCAACACCGGGCGTGCCGCCGTGTTCTGCAGGTTCTCCGGCTGCAACCTGTGGACCGGGCGCGAGCAGGATCGCGCAACTGCCACCTGCACATTCTGCGATACGGACTTCGTTGGCACCGGGCCTGACGGCGGCAGCTTTGAAAGCGCAGATGCCCTTGCTGCCGCAGTAGACGAACACTGGCCCGAGGCCGCAGTAGCGCGGAAGCTGGTGGTGTGTACCGGCGGTGAACCGCTGCTTCAGCTGGACGACGCGGCCATCAGCGCACTCCACGCCCGCGGATTCGAGGTCGCCGTGGAAACCAACGGCACCCGTAAGGCTCCGGCCGCACTGGACTGGATTTGCGTGAGTCCCAAGGCCAACGCGCCGCTCGTGCAAACCAGCGGCAACGAGCTGAAACTGGTGTACCCGCAGTCGGCACCGGAAGCTCAGCCGGAAAGGTTCGAGGCCCTCGACTTCACTCACCTCTTCCTGCAGCCGATGGACGGCCCTCGGCTTCTCGAGAACACCAAGGCCGCCGTCGCATACTGCCTGGAGCATCCACGATGGAGGTTGAGCGTGCAGACGCACAAGGTGATCGGCCTGCGGTAGGCGCGAGGAGGGAAAAGCGTGAACTGGGGACGCTTTGGGGTTCAGCTTTTGCACCTCCCTTCCCATCCGCAGCCCGCTTCCGTTACGTTCTGCCCCGAACCTCGTCTCAGCTCTCGATGACAGCAGCCTCAGACATCTGCCGGAATGCGTAGGGCGCCCCGAATTGCCACGGCACTTCTCGTGGCGTCGCTGGCGCTCCCGTCTTCAGCATCTGCCCAGGCAGGCACGGACATCGCAGCCATCTCGGCTAACGCTCCCCTTGCCGCCTTCTCCGCGTCTGCGTCTGCACTGCGCGACTCAGTAGTCTCGCTCGCCCGGTCTCAGGTTGGCACCCGCTACGTTTTCGGCGGCACCACTCCAAAGGGCTTCGATTGCAGCGGGCTCATTCGCTTCATCATGGCGAAGCTCAACATCGAGCTTCCGCGCACTGCACATCAGCAGGCGAGCGTGGGGGATGAGGTTCCGAAGAGCCTGGACGAACTTCGCCCGGGAGACCTGCTCACCTTCGGCTCGTCGCGCAATATTTCACACATCGGCATTTATGTCGGAGACGGCAAGTTCGTTCATGCCAGCTCCGTTGCGGGCCGAGTGGTTGAGCGCACGTTCAACCCGAAGCTGCGGGGCCAGAAGCCGTGGGTGGGAGTTCGGCGTATGCTTACCGCGGCCGAAGTGGTAGCGCTCGCGGGCAACGCAGCCGCCTCACGAGCGGAATCGCAGTAGGCCGGCTGACCGCCAGTCTCGCGACGTCTCGACGTCTCGACGCACTCGCCGTAACTCACGCCACCGCGGCGCGAATCACGACACCGCAGCGCACCTCACGGCTCACGGCACCGGCCTTCGTCCCACCCGGCCGCTGGCGTCCACCGCCGCCCCGCTCTCGGGAAAATCCAGTCGCGATAGCGAGTCCATCAGAGCCGCTGCCCTGTTTCGCGGATCACGCTCCAGACGGCCGGCCACCGGCTGAACGGTGGACACCACCTGCGCATCGGGAACACGGCCTTCCTCGTCAATCGTGGCACACAGCAGCGCGCCGCGATTGAGTGGCTCCGCCGTTGAAAACGGACCGAAGGTGAGAAGGTTGCCTAGCGAGTACGCCACCAGAGCGTCACCTCGCCACTCCAGCGCCCGGAGCACGTGCGGCCCGTGGCCGATTACCAGCGACGCACCCGCGTCCACTGCAGTTCGCGCAAAGGCCACCGGATTACCGCGGCTCGACCCGTAGAACACTTCGGTGCTGTCTCCGGTGCGCTGTGCAGCTACACCTTCTGCTCCCAGGTGCGCCGTGACCACCACGCGCCCGTATCGCTCAACCGCCCGCTCGACATGGC
Source organism: Gemmatimonadales bacterium (assembly GCA_035306065.1). GTDB lineage: Bacteria > Gemmatimonadota > Gemmatimonadetes > Gemmatimonadales > Gemmatimonadaceae > JBBQHX01. Next base: position 7,470 of record DATGOL010000012.1, read on the forward strand.
GGCGCACGGCCTCCAGGTCTCTCAGGTCCGTAGTAGTGCCTGGCGAGGTACCAAACCCGAGTATGCCCAGGGTGTCGCCGAGTGCGGTTGGTATTGGCGTTGCAATCGTGTCGGCGCCGGTTACGTGCACGCCTGCAGACTCGAGCAGCGAGAGTGTCTCCCTGAAGCCAACGCTGCCGGCGTCACGCGCGTGGTTGTTGGACACGGTCCCCACCACCGTCGCGTCAGGCAGGACGGACCGGAACGCCACGGCCGACTCGGGCGGCATCCTGATGGCGTAGCAGGCGGTGGAGTTGGGGCCGCATTTGGACGGTGCCTCTACGTCCCCGATGGCACCCTCCACGTTGAGCAGCAGGATGTCGGCCGCTGGAAGCACGTCGCGAATGCGTGCGGCAAGAGTGAGCGGCGTTGGCAGGTTGTCCGGCGTCGTGTTGAAGCGCGCCGCCGCGGCATTGCGCCAGCTGGTACTGAGGTTCGTTCCGAACGCAACGTCGCCACCGGAGCAGATTCTCAGCACGGCGCGCTGCGCGGCGAGTGGCAGGAGTTCCAGCGCGGCAGCGCGCAGCGAATCCGCAGGCTGGTCCAGGCGCGGGCGCGGAAGCGAGTCGGCCGGCCCGCGAGTAGGAAGGCTGAGCACAGGCAGGGTATCGCGAGCAACCTGCGCTTCCTGCGCGCTCGGTAGCGGCACCGGCGCAGTAACCTGAGCGTCCAGCGGCCCCGCAGCGCCCAGGCCGGGCAGGGCGAGCAGCAGGAAGAGCATCGGGCGAGGAACGATCAGCGGGCGTTGCCTCACCGCTGTGGGAGGTTCGCGCTGTGGAAAGTGCATGAGTGCAGAGTAGCGCTGCGGGTGCGAAGTTGTCACTCAGGTGTTCGAAAATGGGATTTCACGTCCCATGAACGCACGCATCGAGCCGCATGCTGAAACCATCCGCCGCCGTAACACGTTATGAAACCGAGCTTTATCGCTCTGCATCGCATGGCACGAACGTCGCCTTCGCAACCATTGGCCGGCGCCCGGACTTCCGGATATGCCACCCAGATGCCCGATTGATGTTGCAGCGGGCGCAAGGCAGAACCATACACTGCTGCCACCCGCTCCGGGTGGAGCCGCTCAGAACCGTAATACCGCACTGGAACGCAAGTGGACATAGCCCGCGCACCGAAGAGAAAGACAGGCAGGATGCTGGCGATTGGCGCGGGGGTACTGGCGCTGGTGGCAATCACCGTCGCGCTCACGAACCTGGAGCCGCGCGCGCGGGCTGCAGACCGCGCCTCGCTGCTCATCGATTCGGTTTCACGGGGCGAGATGGTGCGCAGCGTACGCGCTCCTGGCACCCTGGTACCGGAGCGAATCGTAATCATCTCCGCCGTTACGGCTGGCAGGGTGGAGGAGCTGCCGCTGCGCCCCGGTGTGACGGTTACAGCCGAAACGGTGATCGCAACGCTGAGCAACCCTGATGTGGAGCTGCAGCGGCTGGAAGCGGAACGGCAGCTGACTTCGGCGGAAGCGCAGTACCTCACGCTGCGTACGCAACTGGAAACCCAGCGCATGTCGCAGGAGTCCGCGCTCGCTGCGATGCGCACTCAGTTCAACGAGGCCGCCAGGCAGAAGCGCCTGTTCGACTCACTGGACGCACGCGGCCTGGCCTCCACCAACGAGGTGCAGGCGGCGTCTGATCGCATGCGGGAGTTGAGCGAGCGAGTGCAGCTGGAGGAGCGACAGCTGTCAATTCTCCTGAGTTCGGTAGACGAGCAGCTTGCCCTGCAGCGCGCGCAGATCGAGCGCATGCGAGCCATTCGCGACTTCAACGACGAGCGTGTGGCATCCATGCGCGTAACGGCCGGCGAGGCCGGCGTGCTCACGGAGCTTCCTCTGGAGCTTGGGCAGTGGGTGGTGCCGGGCGAGCGCCTGGCCCGGGTGGCGCAGCCGGGCGAGCTGATGGCAGTTCTGCGGGTGCCGGCCACGCAGGCGCGCGACGTAGTTCAGGGTCAGAATGCAACCATTGATACGCGAAACGGCATCATACAAGGGCACGTAATGCGAGTTGACCCGGTGGTGCAGAACGGTACGGTGACCGTGGAGGTGGCGCTGGATGGTGAGCTTCCGCAGGGGGCACGCGCCGACCTCAGCGTGGACGGCGTGATTGAGCTGCAGCGCCTGGAAGACGTGCTCTACGTGCAGCGTCCGTACTACGGCCAGGCAGATGGCACGGTGAGCATGTTCCGCCTGGAGCCGGACGGGAAGCATGCCATAAAGGTTCCCGTGGCGCTGGGCGCGAGTTCAGTGAGCGTGATCGAGGTCAAGTCCGGGCTTCAGGTAGGGGATCGTGTGATAGTGTCGGACATGTCACAGTTTGACGATGTGGAGCGTGTGCGACTTCAGTAGGAGCAGCGCAGGATTGTTCGCCGGATTCTCATTTCATTCCAAAAACAGGTAGCCAATGTCCACCGAGCAAACAGCCGCGTCGTCGTCAGCCTATGCATCCCCGGATTCGGGTAAGTACGGTGGGCGCCCACTCATCCAGCTGGATGGCATTCGCAAGGTTTTCTACACGGACGAAGTGGAGACGCATGCGCTTGCCGACATACACATGCACGTGAATGAAGGCGAGTATGTGGCAATTGCGGGCCCGTCAGGCTGCGGCAAGACCACGCTGCTCTCCATACTGGGCCTTTTGGACACGCCGACGGACGGCAAGTACTTCCTGGCGGGTGAGCAGGTGGCAGACCTCTCGGCAGCCGATCGCGCACGCGTTCGCAACCGGCAGATCGGGTTCATCTTCCAGGCGTTCAATCTCATTGGCGACCTAACGGTATACGAGAACGTTGAGCTTCCGCTCACGTATCGGGGCATGGATGGGTCCGAGCGCAAGCGTCGTGTGACGGATGCGCTGGAGCGGGTGGGGATGGCGCACCGGATGAGGCACTATCCGTCGCAGCTATCGGGCGGTCAGCAGCAGCGGGTGGCGGTTGCGCGTGCAGTGGCGGGTGAGCCGGCCATCCTGCTTGCGGACGAGCCCACCGGAAACCTGGACTCCACGAACGGCGAGGCAGTGATGTCACTGCTTCACGAGTTGCATCGCGGCGGTGCCACCATCTGCATGGTGACGCACGATCCTCGTTATGCTGCGGAAGCCCAGCGCTCCATCCACCTGTTCGACGGTCGCGTGGTCGAGGAAGAGGACCAGCGCACGTCCGCCGAGCATGAGAAGGAACTGCGGGCGAGCGGGTTCCAGGTTTGATGGGTGTACGAAGCACTCCGCCGATATGTGTTAGGTGTTAGGCATTAGGGGAGGCCGCAAAGCGGCCTCTCGGTCGCGCGGGCAGGGAGACTGGACGAAGACAGCGTAGAGCCGCGTTACAGCCCTGGCACCTGACACGTATCATCTCGTACCTGGCAGTCACCAACCCCTACCCACATGTCCTTCCTCCGCGATCTCCGCCAGGCCGTGCGCTCCCTGCGCCGCGCACCGCTCTTCGTAGTGGCGGCAGTACTCACGCTCGCACTGGGCATCGGGGCCAACACCGCCGTGTTCGGCGTCGTCAGGGCCCTGCTGCTGGAACCGCTTCCTTACGATGCGCCTGACGAGCTCGTGGTCGTGTGGGGCGATCACGTGGAGATCGGGCACGAGACTGCCTCACTTCCCGACTTCCTGGACTGGCGCGAGCAGGCCTCCAGCTTCTCCGAACTGGCGGCAATCGGCAACGGCGTCGCACTTCTTACCGGCGACGGAGAGGCGGAACGGGTAGACGCAGCCGTCGTCACCGGCAACGTGTTCTCCATGCTGGGAATGCGCCCTCTCGCCGGACGCACCTTCTCCGAAGACGAGCAGCTGAGCAACGGGCCGCCGGTCACGATCATCGGCGAACGCCTGTGGCGCAGTCGCTTTGCCGCCGATCCGGGCATCGTGGGCCGCGACGTGCTCATCAGCGGCAGGGCGCGCACGGTCGTTGGCGTCATGCCTGACGAACTGCCGATTGCGGGCAGGCGGGACGTATTCCTCCCGGTAAAGTCGGACACCACAATGGGTCGCCGGGCAGACTGGCTCGGCGTTATCGGACGGCTCGAGCCGGGTGTGTCGACCCTTGAAGCGAATTCCGAGATGCGCACCATCATGTCGCGGCTCGAAGCCGAGTATCCGGAAACCAACGCCGGATGGAGCGCCGATGTGGTTTCACTGCACGCCGAGGTCGTGGGTGATGTTCGTCCTGCCCTGCTCGCCTTCGCGGGAGCGATGGGGCTCGTGCTTCTGATCGCATGCGCCAACGTGGCCAACCTGTTCCTCGCGCGCAGTGCCGCACGAGAACACGAGCTGGGCGTTCGGGTGACCCTCGGCGCCAGCCGCGGGCGCATCGTGCAGCAGCTCCTGGCGGAGAGCCTGTTGCTCGCAGGCGCGGGTGCCGTGCTCGGTGCGATGCTGGCGAATGCCGGACTCGCCGCGCTGCGAAGCAGCCAGTCGCTGCAGCTGCCTCGCGCGGAGAGTATTGCGGTTGACCTGCCCGTGCTCGCGTTCACGGCGGCAATAGCGGCACTTTCTGCACTGCTGTTCGGATTGGCGCCAATGCTTCGCGTGGCGCGCGGATTCCTGCATCCCGGGCTGTCCAAGGCGCGTTCGGTGGCGGGCGGCACTGGCGTCGCGCGAACCCGCACGTTGCTGGTGCTCGGCGAGGTGGCGCTGGCTGTCATGCTTCTGGTTGGCGCCGGGTTGCTGCTGCGGAGCTTCGATAACCTCCAGCGCGTGCAGCCCGGCTTCGATGCAAGCGGCCTGCTCACAGCGCAGGTCACGCTGCCTGGCGAGGCCATGATGGACGGCGACGAGGTATTTGCATTCTGGCCGGGGGTGCTGAACAGACTTGCTGTCGCTCCGGGTGTTCGCGGTGCAGCGTACGTGAACAACCCTCCAATGGGCGGTTCGGGCTACATAACCTTCGGCCTCGAGGGGCGACCGGAGCCGGCCGGTGCCGAGGTGGAGGACGTTCAGCCATTCACCGTGAGTCGCGATTACTTCCGCACCATGGGCATCCCATTGGGAGCCGGACGGTCGTTCGAGCAGGGCGACAACCAGACGTCCACGCGAGTTATGGTGGTGAACCGGGAGTTCGTGCAGCGTTTCTCGCCGGACCGCGACGTCATCGGGCGTCGCCTGACCTTCGGCGATCCGGCTGACACGCTTTCCACGTGGTACTCCATTGTGGGCGTGGTGGGCAACGTCAGGCAGGAGGGACTCGACCGCGCGGACTATCCGCAGGTGTACCGCCTGGTGGATCAGGTGCCGCCGCGCGGGGGGGTGCTGGTGCTGCGAACCACGGCTGCGCCCATGTCCCTCGTGCCTCTGGTGCGAAGTGCCGTGGCCGATGCGCAGCCCAACGCGGCCGTAACCGGCGTGCGCACCATGGAGGATCGCATGAGCGAGACTATCGCGCGTCCGCGCGTGAGCGCCACGCTGCTGGGTGGATTCGCCGCGCTCGCACTGCTGCTCGCGGCTGTTGGAATCTACGGAGTGACATCCTACACTACCGAACTCCGCAGGCACGAGATGGGTATCCGCATGGCGCTGGGCTCAAGTCCCGCCGGTGTGCTGCGGCTGGTCGTGAGGCAGGGGATGGCGCCGGTGATCGGCGGCCTCGTGATCGGCGCCGCCGGAGCGCTTCTGGCCGGACGTGTACTGGCCCGCTTCCTCTTCACGGTGGGAAGCTCAGACCCCCTTACGTTCGCACTCACGGCGGCACTACTTACTGCCGTGGCGCTCGTGGCCTGCTGGATGCCGGTGCGCCGAGCGCTGAGAACCGCGCCGGCGAGTTTGCTCCGATCAGAATGAGAATGGATTAACTGCAGTAGTGAGTAGTAAGTATTCAGTAGCCGGTACGGCCGTCATCCCGCATCTTACTCCCCATTGGTTATCCCGCACGAGCGCAGCGAGTGCCGGGATGCCAAGATCCGCATGCAGTTCCCTGACACCTGACACCTAGTACCCGGCACCTGCCCCAGCACCTGCCTCCAAGCCCTCACTCCATGCTCTTCTCCCGCAAGCAACGACAGGCCCCCACTCTCGACACAGCCTCACCCGGCGACGTTGGCGACGGGCCGCTCTTCTCACTCCGCAACCTCGAGAAGAACTTCGTTACGCCTGCGGGTCGCTCCTACGTGCTGCGCCAGATCACGCTCGACGTGCAGCCGGGCGAGTTCGTCACCATCATGGGCCCGTCAGGCGCCGGAAAGAGCACCCTGCTCTCCATCCTGGGAATGTTCGATTCCGACTGGGAGGGCGAGTTCTGGTTCCAGGGCACTCCCGTACACAGGCTTGCCGCACGAGACCGCATTGCGCTCAACAAGCGCGCTATCGGCTTCGTCTTCCAGCAATACCACCTTCTGGACGACCTCACGGTTGCCGAGAACCTGGACGTGCCCCTTTCGTACCGCGACGTACGCAAGGCCGAACGTGAGGCGACAGTTGCCGATCTGCTGGATCGCTTCAGCATCGTTGGCAAGAAGGACCTGTACCCGCGCCAGCTTTCCGGCGGACAGCAGCAGCTCGTTGGCATTGCACGCGCAATCGTCGCGAACCCCGCTCTTATCCTCGCAGACGAACCTACCGGCAACCTGCACTCCGCGCAGGCACGCGAGATCATGGAGCTGTTTCGTCAGCTCAATGAGCAGGGTACGACAATCGTTCAGGTTACGCACTCCGAGGAGAACGCGGGCTACGGCAGCCGCATCGTGCAATTGCGCGATGGCTGGGTGGTGTCGGACGAACCCGTGGGCTAGGCAGTGAGCGAGTCAGAGTCCGCCCGTATTCTCATAGCCGACGACCAGGACGATGTGCTTCAGGCACTCAGGCTCCTGCTCAAGGCCGAACGCTACGAGGTGGAGGTTGCGCGATCACCAGCGGGGATCCTGGCTGCATTAGAGGCAGGCGAGTTTGACGCCGTGCTCATGGATCTCAACTATGCCAGAGACACAACGTCCGGAAGAGAAGGCCTGGACCTGCTCGCGCGCCTGCAGGCAACAGACTCGTCGCTGCCCGTTGCGGTAATGACTGCGTGGAGCTCCGTACAGGGAGCGGTTGAGGCGATCAAGCGCGGCGCGTACGACTACGTGGAGAAGCCCTGGGACAACGCGCGCCTTCTCATGGTGCTCCGCAACATGGTTCAGCTGTCGCGTGCCGTACGACGCGGACAGCGCCTGGAGCTCGAGAATGCAGCACTACTCGGCGGACAGCGCGGCGCAGGAGGTCCGCTGATCATTGCGCAATCGCCGAGCATGCAGCCGGTGCTTCAGCTCATGCGGCGCATTGCGCCGTCTGACGCGAACGTGCTGATCACCGGTGAGCATGGCACGGGCAAGGAACTGATTGCCGAATGGCTGCACGCAAACTCCTCTCGCAGCAGCAAGGCGTTCGTGCCTGTGAACCTGGGCGGACTGTCCGAGGGAATCTTTGAAAGTGAGCTGTTCGGTCACGTGAAGGGCGCATTCACTGATGCCAGAACAGACCGTGTTGGCCGGTTCGAGCTGGCGGACGAGGGAACCATCTTCCTCGATGAGATCGGCAACGTGCCAATGGCACAGCAGGCCAAGTTGCTGCGTGTTCTCCAGACTAGGGAACTGGAGAAGGTCGGTGCCTCACGACCGCGACGCCTGAACGTTCGCGTACTCAGCGCAACGAACGTGAACCTGCGTGAAGAGATCACTGCGGGACGCTTTCGCGAAGACCTGTTGTTCCGGCTGAACACCATCGAGATCCATCTCCCTGCGCTGCGTGAGCGCCGCGAAGACATTCTTCCTCTCGCGCAGCACTTCCTGGAGCTGCACGCGTCCCGCTACGGCAGAAACGACATTACCGCATTCGATCCCGGCGCATTGCAATCGCTCACCGCGCATTCCTGGCCGGGCAACATTCGCGAGCTGGGGCATGCAATCGAGCGGGCAGTTCTGCTTGCGACAGACGGTGCCGTGCGTGCGCGCGACCTCGCGTTGCACGTACAGGAAGGCAGCGCTCCCCGCCTGGAGGATATGACTCTTGACGAAGCCGAATCAATGCTGATCCGCCGGGCACTGCGCAGGTATGACGGTAACGTGAGCCAGGCTGCGAAGGCGCTGGGTCTCAGCCGCAGCGCTCTCTACCGCCGGCTCGAGTCGCTGGGCCGTTAGGCAGGCCCCATGAATGAAAACACTGCCGTATCGCGAATAGCGCCCGACAGGCGCATCGTGCTTGTAGCCCTGGGTACTGCGCTGCCCTCCGTGCTCATTGCTGCGGCTTTCATAATCACTGCAGACATTTCCACGCGCACGCGATGGATGCTGGCACTGCTCATCGTTGCGTCGCTCGCGATCGGCCTTCGCCTGCTGCACGAGAAGGTGGTGCGTCCGTGGCAGACGCTCGCGAACATGCTCGCATCGCTGCGTGAGGGCGACTATTCCCTCCGCGCTCGCGGCAGCGGACGCGACCCCATGGGCCTCGCGTACCTGGAAGCCAACATGCTCGCCACGTCCCTGCGCTCCCAGCGCCTTGGCGCGGTGGAGGCAGAGGCGCTGCTGCGCACGGTGATGGGAGAGATTGACGTTGCCGTTTTTGCGTTCGACGAAAATGATCGCCTTGCGCTCGTGAACCGTGCGGGCGCACGACTGTTGGCCGAAGGCGTGAATGAGCTGATCGGGCGCTCTGCGGTGCAGCTCGGACTTGCCGATGCGCTGCACGAGAACCACCCGCGGGTACGGGACCACGCCTTTCCAGGTGCCGAGGGAAGATGGGAAACTCGGCTGCATCCGTTTCGGCAGGATGGAAGGCCGCATACCCTTCTCGTAGTGGCGGATGTATCTCGGGCGTTACGTGAAGAGGAGCTGATTGCATGGCAGCGACTCGTCAGGGTTCTGAGTCACGAGATCAACAACTCGCTCACTCCGATCAAGTCCATTGCAGGCAGCCTTCAGGATCTCATGTCTGCACACCCGCGCCCGGCCGACGCAGACGATGACGTGCGCGACGGGCTCTCGATAATTTCGGGCCGTGCAGACTCCCTGAGCCGCTTCATGCGCTCCTACGCTCAGCTGGCGAAGCTGCCTCCGCCGGAGTTGCGAGACGTGAGGGTGGAGAACTGGGTGAGGCGCATCGTGGCGCTCGAGACCCGAATGCCGATCAGGCTCGTGGAAGGCGAACACGTTACCATTCGCGCAGATGGCGACCAGCTCGATCAATTGCTGATCAACCTGGTTCGCAACGCGGTAGACGCCGCCCTGGAAGCGGAAGGCGGAGTGCAGTTGCGCTGGCTCACCAATGGTGACTCGCTCGTCGTACAGGTGCTGGACGAGGGTCCCGGACTTCCGTCCACCGCGAATCTGTTCGTCCCCTTCTTCACTACGAAGAGAGGCGGGTCTGGAATCGGCCTGGTTCTGTGCAGGCAGATTGCGGAGAACCACGGCGGAACGGTTGAGTTGCGCAACAGGCACGACTCGCGAGGGTGCATCGCGGAATTGCGGCTTCCCCTGGCATCACCCAGGCGCAGGCCACCTGGCGCTCCCGCCTGACGCGAAGCAGGCTGCACGCGTTCACCGCTTGCCCCGCGACAAATGCAAGCGAGATTTCCGGCATGAACGAAGAGCGCGAGAAGGATTCAGGCTCGGCGAGCAGGGATGACTACAGCCGCCCGGCACCCTACGGTCCCAACACCGCCGGCGTCCGCAGCTTCCTGGTGGAGCTGAACAGTCTGAGCGCGCGCGACTGGATAGTGTTCACGCACGAGTATCGCCGCCGTCAGGAGGGGCAAGACCTGGTTCGAGCGGACGCCGCACTGGCCTCTGCGGTTGACAAGGGCGCACTGGAGGACGCACGCGACGCGGTGGTCGGCCCCGTGCTTCAGCTGGCAAACCGGGTTGCCGGTGCCTCCGACGGAGCCACCCAGGCCGCGGGGCTGGAGGTTGACGACCTGGCCGAGGCAGCTCTGGCAGGCGTGCTGGCGCTGATGGCCGCGCCACTCATGGACCAACGCGACGTTGGCGCGTTGACGGCGCATCTCGCGCCGCTACTGCCGTCAGCAGTCCCGGGAAGCGAGACCGGCTGAGCGCAGCGAGATCGGCCGTTGATCCCGCATTTCGGGCGCTGCGGGCTCTGAAACCAGATGTCACTACCGCACGTGATACTGATACATTCAGTCTGCGGCATGGGAGCAACACTGCCCTCGATACAGGCCCCAAATGCCGCATTGCTGCTACAACCCGGGACGTGCCGGAATGTCAGCATACCCTTTAAGTCATTGTGCCGCAACGCGGTACATAATCACGCCCTCTGGCTCCCCCTTTGCACTGGGATAACAGACGCAACCGCACTCCGCGGTCCGTATTCGCTCACCTGAACGCCGATCATCGCATGAATCACGGTCGTCGGGGACTCACAGTCCTCTCACTGCTGATCATCCTGATCGTTGTGGCTCTCCTGGTCTTCCTCCTCATGAGGGCCGGCAACCGCACGGATGGCTCACTCGCGCCCGGCAGCGACGTTGTGCCCGCCGAGTCGGTGGAGAGCGCCACTCTGACCACCATCCAGGCGCCGCACCTGGCCGTCGCGCCCGGCATGACGGACACGCTTACCGTGCAGCTCACCAACGCCGCTGACCAGCCCCTGGTTGGCGTCACGGTGCGATTTGAAGTCACCGAGGGCGCCGGTTCGGCCGAGCCCGACACCGTTCGCCTGGACGAAGAGGGCACGGCCACGACCTTCTGGACCTATGGCGCCACTGCGGGCACCAACTCCATGAGGATCTCGGCAGACGTGCCCAATGTGAGGGTGGAACCATTGCTGTTCAGCGTAGTGACAACCGGCGAGGCACCACTTTGAGTGCCTCACGCGCCCCCGTTCGGCTGCTGCTTGCCGTGGCGTTCGCCGTGGTGGCAGTGGACCTCGCGAGCAAGGCCGTTGCGATCATTCTGCTCGCGGACAGCTACGTCGAGGTGGGTGGTCCGTTCTTCCTGTCCCTCCTCTTCAACGATGCGCTCTTTGCCGGCAGCACAACGCTCAACGGCATGGCGCTTCCCCTCTCCTTCCTGGGTTCGCTGATACTGGTGGCGCTTGCGCTTCCGGTATGCGCGCCTCTCTCCGAGCACGACTCCAGGGCACCCGTCGCACTGGGCCTGATGGTTGGAGCTGCCATTGCAAACCCGGCCAGCCTCGCTCTTCAGCCGGCGGGCGTAACCGACTTCCTCGGCATCAGCTTCGGCGGAACGAGCATCATCTTCAACCTCGCCGACGTCGCCGTATACGCAGGGATCGTGATGTGCGGACGTACGGTGACGAACGTGCTCGCGGCACACAGGGCGCAGCGACGGTCCGTCGTAAGGCGTCCTGCCCGAAGCGCACATCTCGAGCGGGAGATTCCACTTGCCGTGTGGCAGGATGCGCAGGTGGAGCGCACCGAGAGAATTCCGGTACCGATTGGCATACCGGTGGTGACCGCCCATGCAAGTGAGTCGCATGCGGACGTAACTGCACCGGAAGCGCACCTTCATCTGCATCCGCCGGCCTGACGAGCAGGCAGGACGGCAGGACCAGGACACGAAACCAGGCAGGGGCCGGCATCCACAGCCGGCCCCTGCCTGGTTTCATATTCGGCGGCGCACCGCTGCGCCTGTTTCCAGCCGGCTACCTGTCTGTAGCCCGCTGCCAGTCCCAGCCGCGCGTTCCGCCAGACGAGACAGCCCGCACCCGCACCTCTGCATTAGTCGCGGCATCCGTGAGACTCACGCGAGGCTCCGTGACTGTCACCGTCTTTGCAAACGGATTGTCCGGCGGCCCGTAGGCAACCTCGTAACCCGTGATGGAAGCCTCCGCCGCAGGCGACCACGATACGTCCACCGACCTGCGCGAACGGGTGACGGTCACGTTCGGCAGCCGCGACGGGCTCGACGCCATGAGCATCAGCGACGCTGCGGAAGTCTTTGCAACTTCCGCTACCAGCTGCTGGTCAATCGTCTCCAGCACGTCGTGAGACCTGTGGTAATGCGGGTTGCCCAGGATGGGATACGACCCGATACCACCTACGATGTCACCGTATGCTTCGTAGTAGGCGTGCGCATCTGTGCTCTTATAGTAGCGCGCGTCGTAGGTGATCAGGCCGGTGAACAGGAACGCTGCCGCATGCTGCAGGTCGCGCAGTCCGTCGTTCGAGTAGCGAATGGTGTTGTCCAGGCGCTGGTCGTTGCGGAAGCCGAGCATGTCGTTGTTGAGCGCGCCCACAATGCGCTTCCCGTCTGCAACGGCGCGCCTCACGTATTCCCGGCTGCCGAGCAGTCCGGCTTCTTCACCCGTGAAGAACGCGAACTCGATTGTTGCAGGCTGCGGCCGCGTCGAAAGAACCCTGGCAACCTCCAGCAATGCGGTGGTGCCCGAGCTGTTGTCGTCTGCACCCGGACCGTCGCGCACCGAGTCGAAGTGGCTGCTGATCACGTACACGAGTTCTGCGTTCTGCGTGCCCTGCAGGCGGGCAATCACGTTCGCGGTTCTCATGTTCGGGCCCGGCTCGAACCACTGTAGCTCGGGCTCATAGCCGAACGAGCGAAGCCTGGCAGTGAGGTACTCGATTGCCTTCAGGTTCCCGGGGGTACCGATGTACTTGGAGCCGTAGCCATGCAGCGTGTCGGCGTAGTGATAGATACGGTCCTTGCTTACATCAGCCACCATCTCGCGAACCTGCGGTGCGATCGGGGCGAACATTGCCTCGCCGCGAGCGCGCAGTTCGGTTTCCGTCTCGAGCTGCTGCCTGACGCGCGCGATGAGTGCCTCGGGCGGAACGGTGACACTGAAGTCGGTAACGTACAGCGCGCGTTCCGGAGTGATGGTGTCACCATCGCGCTCCGAGACGATCGCCACACGCGAGCCGTTTGGGCTCACTTCCCATTCGTACTCGGGAGCCACGGTACGAACGAGATCGTTGTGGAAGAGTCGTTCGCGAGCGCCGGTGTCCAGGTCGTACAGGTACGACCTGCGGTGGCGCGCCTCGCCGATAACGGCGAGCAGGCGTCCGTCCGAAATAAATCGCGGAAACAGGTCGTGCTGAATCTCTCTCGTGAGGCGGCGGGGCTCAGTCTGGCTTTCGTTCCACACGAAAACCTCCCAGTCCTCACGAGGCATGCCCTGGAATGCGAGCCACGACCCGTCCGGCGACAGCGCCGGAGCCTGAACCGGCATCCCCGAGCGGAGAACCACGACAGAGGCGGTGTCGTTCCCCAGCCCCGCAACCCGCACCACCGTCGCGCCTCCCTCACTCGCCACCCATGTGAGCGTGGAACCGTCTGCGGAGATGGCATACGAAGCGGCAGCACGCACAGTCCTGCTCCCGTCATCGCGCATCACCACCAGGCTCGGCCCCGCAGCCTCCAGCTCGCCCGGCGCGCCGAACGAGCGCGTGGCACGCCCAACCATCCAGGCCGTAACTCCCGGCGCAGACGAAGGACTGACAACGAGCCCTTCACCTTCCGAAGACAGCATGCGCGGCTGTCCGCTGTCCACGCGCATCAGCTTCGTGTCCTGCGGCGAATTCGGGGCAGACACCACAACGTGCACGCCGCCTGACGCGGACTGTGCCAGCGAAAGCGGCACAAGCCCTTCCGGCAATGCAACCACACGCTCCCTGCCGTTGGACATGTTGCGCGCAATGAGCTGCGATGCCTGACGCTGCGCCAGCGCAAGCCCGGCGGAAGCCCTGCGCCTCGCGGTAACGTCTGCCGCACGCTCCAGCTCACCCTGCGCCAGCCGGGTTGCCTCCGTTTCGCGAACTCGAACCGTGTACAGCGTTGCTCCGCTGGCCGAGAAAACCGGCTGGGAACCTGCGTAGCGGGCTATCTCGCGGAATTCGTTTCCGTCTGCTCGCACCACGCGCGTTTCCGCGCTGCCGGAGAGCGATGTCGTATAGGCCAGCAATGAGCCGTCGGGGCTCCAGCGCGGCGTGCGACCGTCTTCACTTACCTCCCGCGCCGGATGCCACTCGCCTGTGGTCAGAGCGATGTCCTTCAGTACTTCACTCGCCGAACCCGACGACAGCAGCCACTCCCAACGGGTGAGCGCGTCTACATAGTTGCCGCGCTCCCAGTCAATGCGTGCGGAGTCGTGCGCGGCCAGAGCAGGAGCAGGCCGTTGCGCCTGCGCGCTGTGCGGAGCAGCCGCGAGCACGACCGCTGCCAGCGCCGAGACGGATACAACGGGGAACCGGTACGCGCGCCTCATGGCTGAGCGGCGCGGGAGAGCCTCGAAAGTCATGCGTAGAGGAGGTTGCGGTTGTGCGGAGCCGCGCGCCGGCTCCCCCTGGTGAACTTAACAACTGGCCATCGATCTATCGCGCCCGGAAAGCCCCGCGGCAAGCGCCCCGCAAAAACTAGAGGCATCTGTACACTTGTTCACACGCATCGGTAACCGGTACCTTCTTCGCGATCCCCGTCACCACCTAACCCGCCAACACCGTACCGGCAGGAATGAGCAGCCCCTCACCGCGGAGCAGAACTCCGGGTAAGCGTTCCGGCAAGGCCCCCGCAGGGCCATCGGCAGACGCGCGTCCGCAGCTTGCGCGCGCGCCGCGCCAGGAACGCGGGCAGCGAAGGGTAGACGCCATCCTGGACGCCGCAGCGGAGATCCTGGTGGAGGAAGGCAGCGGCGGTGTCACCATGCATCGCGTGGCGAAGCGCTCGCGCACCACGACGGGTTCCATGTACCACTTCTTCCCCGATCGCGACGCCCTGCTCCGCGCCCTCGCCAACCGTCACATCGACCAGATGCGCGAGCTGCTCGCCCGCATCGAACGAGATGAGGCACCAGAGTGGGCGTCCGGCAGCACTCCAGAAGCGGTAGATGGGTTCCTGGGCCCCGTACTGTCCTACGTTGACCAGCACCCCTCGCTGCCCGCAATCAGCCGCTTCGCCCAGACCGCCGGCTGGGGTGGCAGACGGGACGAGAAGCTGGACGAACTCTTTGTTCGCCTCGGGCGCTCGCTGGTGCTTTCGCGCTGCAGCCCCGGCAGCGAGCAGGAGCTCAGCGTTCGCTCCGTTGCAGTGGTGGGAATGATGGAGGGAATTCTTCGGGCGGGGGAGTACGTTGGCGCCGGTGCACGTAGCGAGGTGTCCCGAACTTCCCTGCGTGTGGAGCTCCGCAACGCACTTATCGCCTATCTCGACTCCACGCCCACCGAGAGCGCGCAAGGACTTCGGTGACCAGCCCAACCGCTTCACAGGCCACCTGGCACCACCAGCCACTCGTAACCTGACGCTCACTCACCCGTAGGTAACACTGCCTCGATTCGCCGGTAACGGCGCACGATACCCGTATTGACTATTAGACACTTCCGTCTAGACTTCGCGAGCCGCTGAATCACCGCTCCAGCACCTGCAGTCACCACTGCAGTCTCCGCTTCGAAAAACCGCCGCACCCCCTTCGAATACAACGTATGACCTACTCACCGGCGCGACCCGCCGCACGATTCGTCCGCTCCGGCCCGCGTGCACTTGTCGCCGTATCCGCCATCGCACTTTTCTCCGCCTGCAGCGAGCCCGAACAGCAGGCACCGCCTCCAGCGGAGGTAAAGGTCATCACCGTTGCCTCGGAACCCGTGTCCACGGTTATCGAAGTGCCGGGGCGCCTGCAGGCAATTCGCACCGCAGAGGTACGGGCGCGGGTCGATGGCATCGTTGAGCGCAGGCTTTACCAGGAAGGCTCGGACGTACGGCCAGGCCAGAGTCTCTTCGCCATAGACCAGCGCCCGCTGCGCGCACAACTCACTGCGGCACAGGCCAACCTCGCGCGATCCGAAGCCACTGCGGCAAACGCCGAGCAGGACATAAAGCGCTACGACGGCCTCGTGGGCAAGCAGGCTATCAGCCAGCAGGAGTATGACGCCGCCGTCGCGCGGCTTCGCACCGCCGAGGCAGACGTTGCCGCAGCCAGCGCACAGGTGGAAACCGCTCGTCTCAACCTGAGCTATGCAACGGTCACCGCGCCCATCAGCGGTCGTGCAGGACGCGCAGCGGTTACCGAGGGAGCGCTGGTAAGCGCCGGACAGGGCACGCTGCTAACCCGCGTTGAGCAGCTTGACCCGATATTCGTGAACTTCTCCCAGTCGAATGCCGAGCTGCTCTCGATCAGGCGGGCGCTCGACGCCCGTCGCCGGTCCGGCGCGTCAGGCGCCGTGAAGGTACAGCTGGTGCTCGAGGACGGCACCCTTTACGACCGCACCGGTGAGCTGGACTTCCTGGACTTGAGCATTGACGCCGCAACGGGAACCGCAGGCCTGCGCGCAGAGATTCCGAATCCTCTCACGTACCTGCTGCCGGGACAGTTCGTTCGCGTGAGGCTGGACCTCGGCGACGAGGCAGACGCCATGCTGGTTCCGCAGCGTTCAGTCACGCTGAACGCGCAGGGTGGCACCGTCATGCTGGTTGGCGCAGACGGGATGACGGAGGTGCGCACGGTGACACTCGGCGCCCTGCGCGGCAACGACTGGGTCGTGCTGGATGGACTCAGCGCGGGTGATCGCGTGATCACCGATGGCCTGCAGAAGGTGCAGCCGGGCCAGCCGGTAACCGTTGCCGCGGAAGCAGCATCGGCGGACTCGTCGGTTACTACCGCAACGGCAGACAGCCTCTCGAGAGGCGCCACATGAACTCACGCTTCTTCATCGATCGCCCCATCTTTTCGTGGGTGATCGCGCTATCGATACTGCTCGCGGGCGGCCTGGCGCTGATGGTGCTTCCCGTTGAGCAGTATCCGTCCATCGCACCTCCTTCACTCACTGTCAGTGCGGTGTACCCGGGCGCCAATGCGGCTGCGCTCGAGACGAACGTAACCCAGGTGCTCGAACAGGAGCTCAACGGCGTTGAAGGCTATCGCTACATGACGTCCACGAGCCGCTCCAACGGCCGGGCCCAGATCGCCGTCACGTTCGAACCGGGAACGGACATTGACGTTGCGCTCATGAACGTGCAGTCGCGCCTGCGCGCCGTTGAGTCCAGGTTGCCCGAAGATGTGCGTCGTCAGGGTGTCACCGTTCGCAAGGCCGGCGAAGGCTTCCTGATGATCGTTGCGATTACGTCGAAGTCCGGCGACATGCAGGCTATCGAGTTAGGCAACTTCGCGTATGCCAACGTGCGCGATGAGCTGTTGCGCCTGGACGGCGTTGGAGACATGCAGGTGTTTGCCTCTCCCTACGCCATGCGCGTGTGGCTCGACCCTGACAAGCTCGCCGCCTACGGCCTTTCCGCTGCGGACGCCCTGGCAGCGGTGCGCGAGCAGAACACCCAGTCTGCCGGCGGCTCGCTGGGAGCACAGCCACTTGCTGGTGACACCGAGCTCAATGCCACCATCGTCACTCAGGGCCGCTTCACCGAGCCGGAACAGTTTGCGGCGATAATACTGCGTGCAAGTCCGGATGGATCGGTTATCCGACTTGGTGACGTTGCTCGCGTTGAGCTGGGTGCGCAGAACTACGCGTTCGGCATGGAGCTGGACGGGCAGCCGGCTGCAGGCATGGCCGTTCAGCTCGTGCCTGGTTCCAACGCACTCGAGGTAGCCGATGCGATAAAGGAACGCATGGCAGAGCTGGAAGCTTCCTTCCCGGAAGACATCACCTGGACGGTTCCATTCGACAGCACGCCTTTCATCAACGCGTCCGTAAAATCCGTGGTGGAGACTCTCGTGGAAGCGATGATCCTCGTGTTCCTCGTGATGTTCCTGTTCCTGCAGAACTGGCGAGCAACCATCATCCCTACCATCGTCGTTCCGGTTGCACTCGCGGGAGCCTGCCTGGGCCTCTGGGCACTTGGCTTCTCCATCAATGTTCTAACGCTGTTCGCCATGGTCATGGCAATCGGTATTCTCGTTGACGACGCCATCGTTGTCATCGAGAATGTCGAGCGCATAATGGCCGAGGAGCACCTGCCGCCTTACGAAGCCACAGTGAAGGCAATGGGACAGATCACGTCTCCCATCATCGGAATCACGATGGTGCTGGTTGCCGTGTTCATTCCAATGGCGTTCTTCCCGGGAACCACGGGCGCGATCTACCGGCAGTTCTCGGTGACGCTGGCGATTTCGATTGCGTTCTCGGCCGTAATGGCGCTCACGCTCACTCCCGCGCTGTGCGCAACGTTGCTCAAGCCTCACGTTGCCGGCAGCGAAGCGCCCAAGCGTCCGCTGGCGCGCTTTTTCGCGTGGTTCAACCAGTGGTTCGCACACTCCACCGATCGATACCAGAGGCAGGTAGGCAGCATCCTGTCACGCCCCGTTCGCTACCTCGCGGTGTTCGTGCTGCTGGTCGGCATCACCGGGCTTCTGTTCGTGCGCATGCCGGGCAGCTTCCTGCCCGAAGAGGACCAGGGAACGGTGATGGCCGCCATCCAGGCGCCGCCGGGAGCAACCACACAGCGCACCAACCTGGCAATCACGCAGGTGGAAGAGTTCTTCCATGCGCAGCCGCAGGTCAACAACATGATCGTGGTGCGTGGCTTCAGCTTCTTCGGACAGGGCCAGAACAACGCCATGTCCTTCATTCGCCTGCATCCGTGGGATGAGCGACATGGCGATGAGAACCACGCGCTCACGCTCGTTGAGCGTGCCACTGCGGCCCTTTCGGGCGTGAAGGAAGCAATGGTGATCGTGCTCAACCCGCCATCTATCCAGGGATTGGGCGTTGCGAGCGGATTCACCTACAAGCTGCAGGATCGCGCGGGGCACGGACACGAGGCATTGCTGCAGGCGCGCAACCAGATGCTCGGCCTGGCGTCGGCAAGCCCGCTGCTCACCGCGGTTCGCCCCGACGGGCAGCCTGACGAGCCGCAGCTCAGCGTGAATGTGGATCGCATTGCCGCACGAGCAATGGGTCTCTCGATCTCGGACATCAACAGCACGCTTGGCGTGATGTTCGGAAGCGCGTACGCCAATGACTTCAGCCGGGATGGACGCGTGCTCAACGTGCTCCTCTCCGCCGAGGCGCAGCACCGCATGACGCCTGACGATGTACTTGCGCTTCGAGTGCGCAATTCGCAGGGTGAAATGGTGCCATTCAGCGCCTTTACCACCGTGGAGTGGACTGCCGGTGCACCGCAGTTGGAGCGCTACAACGGCTACCCCTCCATGACGATTTCGGGCATGACCGCGCCGGGTCGTTCCACTGGAGAGGCAATGGACGAGATGGAGCGCCTCTCCGAACAGCTGCCTCAGGGCTTCGACTTCGAGTGGACCGGAATCTCCTACGAGGAACGAATGGCCGGCGGCCAGATCGGCACCCTGCTCGCGCTCTCGCTGGTTGTGGTGTTCCTCCTGCTCGCAGCGCTTTATGAAAGCTGGACCGTTCCCATTTCCGTGCTGCTCGTGGTACCACTGGGCGTGCTCGGAGCCGTGGTCTTCTCCATGCTCCGCGGGCTCTCGGCAGACGTGTACTTCAACGTGGGGCTCATCACGATCATCGGCCTCGCCGCCAAGAACGCAATTCTGATCGTGGAGTTCGCGAAGGAAGAGGAAGCGGCGGGGGTGGGCACGTACCAGGCAACCATGAACGCGGTAAAGCTGCGCCTTCGTCCGATCATCATGACGTCGCTCGCCTTCATACTCGGCATGATGCCGCTGGTGATTGCAACCGGCGCGAGCGCCGCGAGCCGGATTGCGGTGGGTACCGGTGTGGCAGGCGGAATGCTCACCGCAACCATTCTGGGCATCTACTTCATTCCCGTGTTCTACTTGTCAGTAAGACGCTGGCTCAGTCGTGAGCCTCGCCCCGCTGCGGACTCATCGCGTCACCTGGATCCGGAGCCGACACATGCGTAATGCCGCGATAGTTGGCTCCGTGCTGGTGTTTGCGGCGTGTTCCCTTGCGCCCGCCCACACCAGGCCCGAACTGGCGTCTGCGCCGGAGTATCCGGCCGTATACGAGGGTGATTCTGCCACCGCCGGCACTTCCGCTTCCGAGATCGAGTGGCGTGAGTTCATTGTAGACGACAGGCTGGAGGCACTCATTGGCCTGGCGCTCGAGAACAATCGGGATCTCTCGATGTTTACGTCGCGCATAGATGAGGCTCGCGGTTTCTATCGTATTCAGGGTGCAGACAGGCTTCCCACCATCGGCGTGCGCGGGGATGCCACACGAACGCGCTCGGGCGCGGCTGCATCCGGTGCGTCGGCCGGCAGTGACCCCGTAACGTTCGACCGTTACTCGATAGGCGTGGGCGCGTCGGTGTTCGAGCTGGATTTCTGGGGACGCGTGCGCAACCTGTCCGAAGCTGCCCGTTCTCAGTATCTGGCAACGGTGCAGGCACAGCGCGCGTTTCGACTCTCGCTCATCAGACAGGTTGCGTCCACTTATCTGGCTTCGGTAGAGGCAGAAGAGCGGCTCAGGCTTGCGGAAGCAACCGTGGCAAGCCGCAGCGAGGGGCTCCGGATTGCACAGGTGCGCTTTGAGGCAGGAATAACGTCCGGACTGGACTATCGTCAGGCGGAGTCGCTGCTCATGCAGGCGGAAACCCAGCTTGCCGGGCTGCGCCTGGCTCAGGCGCAGCTGCAGAATTCGCTCGCGGTTCTGGTTGGCTCCCGAGGCGGCGAAACCCTTCCTGCACCGCGTTCTCTCACTGAGCAGTCCAGCGGCATCAGGCTCGATCCCGGGTTGCCGTCGGACCTGCTGCTTGCCCGCCCGGACATCATTGCGGCCGAGGAGCAGCTCCGCGCTGCACGTGCGAACATCGGTGCGGCCAGGGCGGCATTCTTTCCGTCCATCTCGCTCACAGGTAGCCTGGGGTTTGCCTCGAGTGATCTGGACAACCTGCTTGGAGACGACGGCCTCACCTGGAGCTTCGGCCCGTCGGTGAACCTTCCGATCTTCGATGGTGGTCGCAGGCGCGGAAACCTCACGGTGGCGGAGGCCCGCGAGGACATCGCGATCGCCAACTACGAGGTCACGGTGCAGGAAGCGTTTCGCGAGGTGGCAGATGCACTCGCCGGTCGCCGCTTTCTCGCCGAGCAGGTAGCCGCACAGGAGCGTGCAACGCAGGCACAGCGTGAGATCGCCGAACTGGCGCGAACCCGCTATGACGAAGGCGTTGTGGGGTACATCGAGGTGCTCGACGCCGAACGAAACCTGTTCTCCGCAGAGCAGGCGTTGCTGCAGTTGAGGAGGTCGGAGGCGGAGAACCTGGTAACGCTCTACGTGGTGCTTGGAGGCGGGCTCACCTGACGCTCCGGCAGGCGGGCGGGGGCCCAGTTGACCTTGCAGGCTCCTGCCCCCGCCTGCGTTACTGATTCGTTTCCGCTCCGTAGGCAGGTATTGACTTTCGGCCGTAATCATACGGTCGATGACATCGCAGATTATCGCACGCCTCGATGCGAGCGACCGCGCAATATTCGCGCGCTGGACAGTAGCACCGCCCCCTCCCCTCGTCGCCAGGCTCTGGACCCTGGTGACGCACCTCGGAGGCTCCACAGCAACGATCCTCGCGGTTCTCCTGCCGGCATTCGTGTCGTTGTTCCTCACGCCTGACTTCGCGATACGCGTGAGGCAGGCGTCGCTGGCCGGCGCGCTTACCCTGCTGATCTCCCACCTGCTGGTGCAGGTGCTCAAGCGCACCGCCGGCAGGCCGCGTCCAAGTCCGGCAGACGCCCGTTGCCGCCTG
>DATGOL010000013.1:0-4469 GCA_035306065.1 Gemmatimonadales bacterium
GATTGCGCTCTCGTAGCTGTAGGTGAGCGCCTGGTCCGCGAGCACCAGCGGTGCGCGCAGGTCGTGCGCAATGAGCGCAACGAGTATGCGGTTCAGGTTACCCGCAGACACCGCCGCATCACGCGCACGCTCAGCCTCCAGCCTGCGGCGCTGCAGCACGATTGCAACCGCGGCGCTGAACGCGATGACCATGAAGACCAGCGCCCGGTTGAGGGTGAACGACTCGCGGTCCACCTGCATGTCCAGTGGCGGACCGACCACCAGCACGGCGATCATCGCCACCGAGGCAAGTGCGACGGCCAGCCACACCCAGCGTTCCCGCTCGAGTGTGGCAGTCATCGCGATGGGCAGGGCGAACAGGAGGCCGAGTGCGCCGTTGGCGGCGTAGCCCCAGTCCATGATCGCAACCAGGATGATTGCGATCACTATGAGCAGCAGGATTACTACTGGCGGACGTGAGCGTCGCTTCGCTCCGCCGGAGCCCATTGTCACAAACCGTACTCCAGTCGCTTTTTCCAGAGGGTCTTTCGCGAGATGCCCAGCTGTTCGGCGAGTGTTCCGTAATCTGCGGGGCGACCTTCGATGGTTGCCTCGATGTAGCGTCTTTCAACTTCGGCGAGCGTGAGCCCCACTTCAAAGGTGAGCTCCGACGGTGCACTTCCCTCACTGCCCGACCCCGAACCGGCAATGCGCTCGCGGCCGAACATCGGTGCGTAGGCGTTCTCGTCGTCTGCGGGGATGTCCCATTCCACCGGGGGTTCGCAGACTTCGAGTGGACCCGAGGTGTGGAAGATGAGTGCGCGTTCGATGGCGTTGCGCAGCTCGCGTCCGTTGCCGGGCCAGTGATACTCCTGCAGGCGCGAGATGCAGCGCTGGTCCACGACCGGTACTGGCCGGTTGAGGGATTCGCTTACCTCGCGAACGAAGTGCCTCACGAGATCCGGGACGATCTCCGGCATCTCGCGGATGGTGGGCATGTGTATGTGGGCAACGTCCAGCCGGTACAGAAGGTCCTGCCTGAAGGTGCGATCGCGAACGCGTGCGTGCAGGTCATCGTTGGTGCAGGCGATGATGCGAACGCGAACCCGCAGCGGGTGAAGTCCGCCAACGCGTCGTACCTCGCCGCGTTCGAGTATCTGCAGCAGCTTGGCCTGAAGCTCGAGCGACAGAGCGCCGATTTCGTCGAGGATGAGGGTACCGCGGTCGGCGAGTTCGAACAGCCCGCGCTTCATCTCGGTGGCTTCGGGGAAGGCACCGCGTTCGTGCCCGAACAGTTCGCTTTCGAGAAGGTTGGCCGGTATGGCTGCGCAGTTCACTTCCACAAGGCGTCCGCTGAAGTTGGACAGTTCGTGGATAGCGTGTGCGAGGAGGCTCTTGCCGGTGCCGGTTTCGCCGGTGAGCAGTACCCGCGAGGTGCCTGACGCGGCGATTCGTGAGGCTGCATCACGAATGGCGTTGAGGCGATCGTTGTCGCCAACCAGGTAGTCACCAAACCCTGATTCCTGCAGCCTGGCGCGTTCGCGTACGAGCATTTCGCGCAGCGGTCGTTCCAGGACTGCGCGCTCCACGAAGGCGATGAGGGCTTCCGGGTTTACCGGTTTGGGCAGGAAGTCCGTGGCGCCGGCGCGAATGCCATCTACTGCTCGCGGAATGGACGCGTGTGCCGTCATGATGACGACAGGGAGTGCGGCGTCGAGTGCGCGAACGCGCCTCACGAGCTCGATGCCGTCCATCTCCGGCATGGCGAGGTCGGTGAGGATGGCGTCTACGGGGCCAGCTGCAACGCGCTCGAGGGCTTCCGGGGCGGAGCCGCAGATTTCCACGCGCAGGCGACCCGGGCGTTCGAGGTTGGCCTTGAGCAGACGAGCGTGAAGAATGTCGTCGTCAACCACCAGCAGCGTGAGCTGCTCTTCCTTGAGATTCGGATCCCTGGGGATGTGCAGGAACGGGTGCGGATGAGCCATATCAGTGCGTGCGTGGGCCGGCGGAAACATGCAATTATACAGGCGAAGCTGCACCGGGCGCAGTGCAGAGGCAAGGACCTTGAGGCTACGGTTGGGGCGGGCGCGGTATGGTCCGGTTCGGTTGAGCACAATGCATACTGCGTGCGGCTGGTGCGCGGTGGGCGGATGCTCGTTGAGATCTGTTGAAGTGGTTGCTGCTGTGAGGGTTAGGGGGAACGGATTGCGATGGTGAGCTTTCTGGGTGGGATCCAGGCGCAGCTATTGGGGAGCTGGGGCGTCAATGGTGTGGTGCATGAGCAACACACGGGTTAGGGGTTACGGGTTAGGGGTTACGGGTTAGGGGGGTTACGTGCCCGGGGGTTACGGGCCCGGGGTGAGGGGGCGGGCTCCGTTGCAGGGCGCGGGAGCTGATCGCTGGTGCTGAGTTGTTCCCCGCGGGGCCCCGGTCCGCAGGTCGGATTCCGCATCACCTCTCCCTGCACACCACACCATTGTGCGCCTTGATATACCCCGCCCGGCGCACATCGAAGCCGTTCTCCGTGGCGTAGAGGGCCAGCTGGCGGGTGGACATCAGCTCCCGGTAGCCGTAGTTCATCCAGTCGGCCATTATCGAGTAGAACGCCCGACCCCTGAGTTGGTCCCGCGGGGTGGTCATGATCGCCCAGCCGCCGGGCTTCAGGAAGCGGCGGTGGAACTCGAACGCTTCCGGCTTGTGCTCGTCGGGGAAGTGCTCCACCAGGCCGACGCTGACCACCAGGTCGAACTCGCGCCCGTAGCGCAGGTCGCGGATGTCGGCCACCTCGAACTCGATGTCCATCTCCTCGCGCCGCCACACTCGCGGGTGGCCGGTGGCGGGGTCAACGCCCAGGAAGGGGTACTCTTCGGGGAACTTGCCGAACCTGTCGGTACGGCAGAAGTCGTCGTAGTCCACGAGCACCGCCTGTCCACCGGGGTACATGGCCATGAGTTGCATGGCTTCGTAGCCATCCGCGGCGCCGAGGAAGAGGATGCGGGGACGGTGGAGGCCGAGTCCCTGGAAGAGCGCGCGCTTGCCGCGCGGGTCCCACACTGCGTCCTCCACCATGTGCACCTTGTTCCACACGCGCATCTGCACCAACTCGGCAACTGCCTCACGAGCGCCGTGGATGTCGAAGCGCGAGATGGCGGCTATCGCCTCACTGCGTGCGCGTCGTGAGGCTTCGCTGGTATCCGTGAGGAACAGCTTGTGAAATGACGCGTTGAACTTCTTCCACCCTTCCTGCACCGGCAGTGGTGCGCCCCGCTCGGCCTCCCACTCGCGCTTGTCCCGCGCCCAGCGCTCCACGCGGTAGGGTCGCCCAACGTCCTTCCACGTGAGGCGCGACCAGTCCGTGTCGCCCATGTCCACGAAGACGTCGGGCGGTGCGGTGGAAAGGTCGAGCCTGTAGGGGATTGGGGGCGTCGCCATGATGCGTGGAGTAGCCGGTGGATCCTTCAATAGTGCAGCGCCCGGCGGTGTTTGGCCAGATCAGCCATTTCCCTGCTCCGGCAGGGCAAGAAGCTCCACGGCATGTCTGCTGATGTGTTCCATGCGCGCCTCCTGTTCATGCGCCCACCTCGGCAGCGACATCGCGCTGCCCACCATCAGTCCACCGCCGAGCAGCGATATGAATGCGGGAGCCGCAAACCTGAAGCCCGGGTCGTCCTTGCCGAGCAGGACCAGGAAGATCATGAGGGCGAACGCCAGGAAGAATCCACCCAGAAAGATCCCGCCCACCGCGATGCTCGAATCTGTGAGGCGCAGCCGGTGGCCTGTCCCGGTAGGCTCGATAAAAACCTGGAGAGTTCCGTTGGACCATTCTCGGAGACCGCCTTGCGACGTCACTTCTCCCTTCCCGCCGAACGTCGTACGCAGCTCGGCGATGAGCAGCTCCCATTCGTGTTCCGATGGGTTGCGAGGAAGCTGCACGATTCGCCCGACGGATGTCGGAAGTCCGAAAGTGGTGCCCCGAGTTACGGGTTACGGGTTACGGGGAACGGGTTACGGAACTGCCGGCGCTCGGCGCTAGTGGGCTGTAAACGATATTCGTGTAGTATCGCGAGTGCGAATACGCGTCGTTCGCCAAGGCGCGCCGACGCTGGAATAGCAGCGCTATTCAAGGCTCCCTCAAGTGCAACTGCCTCCCATCTGCTCACTCTTCACCGGTGCCGGCCACTACGCACTGAAGGTTGAAAACGACGGTCTCACGCGGAGGCGCGGAGGCCGCGGAGAGAAGCCTGGCGCATGAAACTCCAATCGCCCTGCAGTTCTCCGCGGCCTCCGCGCCTCCGCGTGAGGCTTTTTTTACCGGCTCCGCTTGCAGACTAAGCTCCGCTTCGCCCCAACCGAGCCTCCACCCGAGCCTGGCCCCGAGCGCCGACTCCGGAATTGCAGGGTCATTTAAAGGAGGCGCAACACCGGCGAAGGGCACGGAGGCGCGCTCGAATGCTCCACGAATATCGTTTACAGCCCACTAGTGGAGGCTC
>DATGOL010000014.1:0-10468 GCA_035306065.1 Gemmatimonadales bacterium
CGGGAAATGACGTTCCTGTCCGGGTGGTGACTGGCTTCCTCTCGCGAAATCATGCCGCGGCGTACCATATCCATCACGGCCGAGTGGTCTTCCGTCATAAGGAACACTTCTCCGCCGCGAATCAGGTAGCAGCGTGAGTCACCAACGTGTGCGCAGTATGCGGAGCCGCCGCGAAGTACCAGGGCACAGCAAGTGGTTCCCATGCCGCGAAGCTTGGGATTGGCGCCTACAGCATCGTGAATTGCGCGATTGGCGGCCTCGATGGCCTTGACCAGCGACTGCGGCAGTGGTCGATCGTCTGCCTGGAAGCGCTGCACGATTGTCTCCATCGCAAGCGCACTCGCAACTTCGCCCGCTTCATGGCCTCCCATGCCGTCGCACACAACTGCCAGTACTCCGTGCTGTGCGACGTCCGCCCCGTCTGCCGGACGAATTACTCGAAGTGAATCTTCGTTCGTGGTGCGCACGCAACCGGGATCCGTTGCAACTCCGGCTTCCACCCGAAGCTCTACCGCCACCCTGGTACGTGAGACGCCCGTGGCTCGCATCCCCTCGGAGCTGCCCCTATTGCCGGAGAATGCGCTCAGAAGATTCTTCCAGATAGACATTGTGTTATGGCTCGCGAGCACTCAGGGTTCGCCGCATCTGCGAAATGTTTCGATGAATTCCGATACACCTTCCTCAACCTTTACGCGCAGCGGTATTGCGTCACAGCCCGCGCGCCTCAGCGTCAGATTCACAACTTCACCGGCAGGTGCTTCCAGTCTGTAGGGCGTGTGCCCGACCAGTACGCCGTCACGGTACACATCCGCCTCTCCCTGAACCACGCGCAACAACACGTGTCTGTGGTTCAGGTCTGTTGGTGTTGTGCTTGGCGCGCTTCGCGAGCCGGCGCTGCGATCAGGTGGCGGAAGCTGACGCGGAGTGCGCGGCTCGGTTTTCGCCTCCTGGAGCTCGAGAGACTGTTCCAGCATGCTTTCGGGAGTGATGGACGCCTCCAGCTTTGCCAGCTCCGGCCCGCCAGCCTCAATGCCACCGTTGCCTGACGACGGCCAAACTGCCCATACGAAGAAGATGAGGGCCGCAATCGCAGCCAGAGCGGATGCCGTAAGCTGCCACTGCCGTACCATGCGCTGCGCAACTTCCCCGCTCTGATTCAGCAAGACCGCAGGCACCTTCCAGAGGTCGTTATGCGGCGCACCCCTTCCGGCGGCAAGTGCGGCAACGTCCGTGAGCAGCGCTTCGCAGGAAGCATAACGATCCTCCGGCCGTACTCTCAGGCAGCGACCGATTATGCGATCCACCTCGCGAGGCACATCCTGCCGGAGCTGCGACACCGGCACGAACTTGGCGGAGAGTATGCACTCCGCGAGTATTCCGGGGGCCATCCTCTGGAACGGTGAGCGCGCGATGAGCATCTCGTAGAATACCGCACCTAGTGCCCAGATGTCCGAGCGCAATCCCGCGCGTCCGGTACGCAGCTGCTCCGGCGACAGCGCCAACAGTGTACCCACCACGTTGCCGGTACTCGTGAAGCGGGGCGTGTCCGCACCCATGGCAATGCCGAAATCAAGCAGCTTCAGATTGCCATTCGCATCCAGCTTCACGTTGTTCGTCTTGAGATCCCGATGAATCACTCCTCGCTGGTGAACATATCCCACAGCGTCAACAAGCAACATGAAGTACTTCAGCGCCATGTCCAGCGTGAGTGGACCACGCTGCACACGCTCCTCCAGTGTTTCACCGTCCACGAACTCCATCACGAGGCAGGGCGCGTTGTCCACCTCCAGGTACTCGTATACCGTTGCTATGCCGGGATGCCGGAGCGCCATGTGAATACGCGCTTCGTTACGGAACCTGTCGCGCGCCACCGGGCTCGCGGTATTGGCATGCAGCACCTTGGCTGCCGCCACCCTACCGGTTGCCCGATGGCAGACCCGATACACCGTTCCCATGCCACCGGCGCCGATTCTATCAATCACCCGGTATTGACCGATTGACTCAGGATCCCGGAACACGGTGGACATGGCGGTGGCTGACGTCGGGTGAGGTGCTGCGTCAGTTTGCAGTGGGATCGCCGATCCGCAGCAGTTCCATTCCATACCGGATCGGTATGGCGAAGCTGATCGTTGGGTTGCCGGCGAAGTAGATCCCGACCACGTTGCCGAACGAGTCGAACATCGGGCCTCCACTGTTGCCGCCACCCGTGGAGTTGATCGTGAGCTGATACGTATCGCCGGACGGAGCAAAGGTGCCGAATCCGTCGCGTATTTCCGCGTCTGCCGCACGAAGTATCTTGCCGATGTTGCCAACGGACAGCGTTGGCTCGGGAAGGATGCGCGCCTGTACTTCACGGTTGAACATGTCGCGCGACTTGATAACCGAGATCACTTCCGCGGCCACACCCGGGTAGCCCATAACCGTTACAGCGTCACCCTGCTTGGCTTCATCGTAGGTGTCCTTCAGCTCCACATAGGTGAGTGCCGAAGGTGCATCCACCTTGATGAGCGCCACGTCATGACGTTGCGACGGACGCACCAGGCTTGCTTCGAAAGGGGTGGGATCCTTGGGGAAGCGAACGTACAGGTACTCCATGCGCGCCTGGAAAACGCCAATGTCACCCTTTGGGCCCGCCTGCTTGGTTTCCGAGGGGTGCCAGCGCTGCGGCGGCTGTGTGAGAACGGGGTTTCCGGCCTGGTCCAGCATCGGCGCACCAGTCTGCCTGTCGATCACCGGGCCGATGGCATTCGGGTCAAAGCTGTAGTACGCCTGCCAGTTGTACGCCACGTGGCGGTTCGTCAGGATGAACCCTGACGATGACACCACGAAACCTGAGCCACGCGAGCTTACACCGATCGGCTGGCCGGAGTTCTGGTCTAGCGTGAGCATCGGTTCGATAGTGTTCTCAACCTGAATCCATGCCGGAAGAAACTGACGCCCGTTGTCCACGATCGGCCTTACGGAGCCATCAGATGCCTTGTACTGGTTAGGCACCATCGCGTGGTAGAGCTGGCCCCCCGTGGGCGTGTAGATGAGCTTCCAGCTGAAGTCCACCTGCACTACTGCCGGCCCGTACTTCGCTGCCACCTCTGACGGCTGCAGGCTATTCGCAAGCGCCACCGAACGCTCGGTACGGTCAGAGATTTGCGTGAGCGCAGCCGCCGATGCTGCCGACAGGCTGTCACGCACACTCGCGAGCTGGCCCTGCGTGCTGCGCGCGTCGGCATCCATTCGGGACTTCCCATACGCAACCGCGCCGGCAACCAGGACAAGCACAGCTGCGATTCCCACCAGCATGTTCCGGCGCGTGTGCTTCCTCGTGTCGCCTATCATGCGCTCCACCGTAGCCTTACCAATCGAGTTGGGCGGCCTCATCGCTCCGAACGCTGAACTCGTAAGCGGCGAGCCGGTGGAGGAGTTTTCCAGGGTACCGCTCGCCTGAACTTCAGCTGCCGCAGCAGTACGACCAACACGCGTCTCCGCAATGCCCTTCGAGGTTGCACCGCCAGCTACACCAATTCGCGTCGACTTCACATACATGGCTGGCAGCGGATCGATGTCGAACTGCAGTTCAGGCCCGCCTGCCCCAAGCTGAATCACGTCTCCCGGCTGCAGCGGCATCTCGCCAACCACGCGCAACTTGTTGAGGAAGGTGCCATTGCGGGAGTTCAAGTCCTGCAGCGTGAACCGATACGGCTCTCCGCTGTCGCGCATGATGCGCGCATGCTGGCGACCTACCAGGTCGTCCTTCTCGGGGTCGAACCGAATTCCCGAAGCTGGATCACGGCCGATAGTGAGCTGTACAAACTCCTGAAGAGGGAACTCCTCGATCTGGCTCGCCTTCGAGCCCTTCAGGTGGCGAAGGATTACGCGTTCCATTGTGGTGTCTCCTGACGATGCCGGGTCGGGGTAACCGCGCCTGCACTCTCGGCAGCACGGCGTGGTACTGAGCTACTTCGGCTCGTCTGAACACGCGCAGCAGGCCCGCGCTTCGGCTCACTCCGTTCGCGTCAACTCCTCGCCAGCCAGCTTTCGGCCTCGTCTTCGCGTCCCATTCGCACCATCAGTTCGGCAATGCGCGATGCGAGCCGTCTCACAACCGCCGAATCCTCGCCACGCGCATCGGCCAGCGTTGCATAGCTTTCTGTCATGATTCGCTCAGCCTCCGCATACTCGCCCACCAGTGACAGGTGGTAGCCGATCAGCGACTCTGAAGACGCAATCGCCCAGTGCCCTTCCGGCAGGTATGTACGCCGAATCTCGAGTGACCTTTTGAGGGCTGAGTCGCCCGCCGCGTACATGCCGAGTGAGTCGAGTGCCAGCCCAAGCAGTTGCAGCGCAGAGCCGCTCGACGGATCGCTCTCGTGCAACCCCGATCCAATGGAAGACACCACCGTCCGCGCTGCCTCCACCGCTCCCGCCATGTCGCCCATTCCGAAACGGACACTCGCATACAGATTGACGGTTCGCAGGTACTCCGGATGGTCGGTTCCTGCGCTCGCGGCGAGCACTTTCATGGAGAGCCTGGCCACACTGTCTGCCTCGATCGGCCGATCGAGCTCATCGAGCACCGAAGCGTGCCCCCGGAGCAGGCTTCCATAGGTGTGTGACGCTGTTCCATTCACTTCACTCTCCACCTGCAGTGCCTCACGAATCAGCTCCTCCGCCTTCACGAACTCACCCTCGTAGGAATAACCCACCGCAAGATTGTTCAATGTGTATGGAAGTGAGCTGCGGGACTCCGGGTCGTCACTGCTGCGTCTCAGGTCTATCGCCTCGAGTTGCACCTCCATCGCTTCGTCAAGCCGCCCGAGGTGGGTGAGGTTGCGTGACAGGTTGTCCAGAGCCGACGCGAGGTCTGCAACGGACTTGTGTGGAGCTCGGCGCTGATAATCGACCTGCAGGCGCGTGAGGCGCTCTGCCTCCTCGAAATCTCCGCGCGCCTCTGCAACTGCCGCAACGTACGAATGGGAGAACAGCGTGAGTCGGTTGAGCGTACCAAGTGCTGCACGACGCAGGTCGTAGGCCCTTTGCACATGAACGGCGGCAGAATCGTAGTGGCCGAGGCCGTAATAGGTTTGCGCGAGAGTGTGCCGAATCTGAGCTTCAACCTCCGGTACCAGCGAGTCATTCTCCACGTCCTGCGCGGCCTGCGAAAGCATCTGCACAACCGTCACGTCCCTGCCTTCATTCTCGGGATCCGCGGCCGCGAGCATGTTCGACATGAAGTGATTCACCGCCTCAGCCTTGGCGCGCTCCACTTCGGCACGACGTGCCGCTCGAGTGGATACTATCACGCCACCGATGAGCGATATCAGCACCAGTGATGCGGCTGCCACCTCCACCTTCCTGCGCCGAACGAACTTGCCCACACGATAGCTCAGCCTGTCTCGGCGCGCGCTTACCGGCATGCCATCGAGATGGCGCTGGAAGTCGGCGCTCATCAGGTTCACTGATGCATAACGACGCTCTGGTTCCTTGCGAAGCGCCTGCAGCACCACAGCATCCACGTCTCCTGCAAGCTGCGAACGCAACTTGCCTGCACTGCGCTCGCCGAACACTTCTGCATCTGCCTGGTCCACCAGCGATGATGGTGCCGGAGCCGGCGAGCGACACACGAGGTCCTGCAGCTCCGCGAACAGCAGGCCGTCAAGCCGGAAGGGCCGATGACCAGACAGAAGCTCCGAGCTTATCACACCCAACGCATAGATGTCGGACGCCGTGGCCACCATGAGCCCTCGGAGCTGCTCGGGGCTTGCATAGTCCGGAGTGAACGCACGAGCACCACCCTGCGTGGCGGGCAGCTGGTCAGGACCTTCTGCCTCACGAAGCAGGCGCGCAATGCCAAAGTCCAGCAACTTCACCCTGCCGGCTGCGTCTACGAGAATGTTGCCCGGCTTGAGATCCCGGTGCACCACCAGGTTCTGATGCGCGTGCTGCACCGCCGCGAACACCTGCAGCAGCAGCTTTATCCGATCCCGCACACCAAGCCGCCGCCTTGCGCAATAGGACGTAATCGGCTCGCCGTCAACGTACTCCATCACGAAGTACGGCCTGCCGTCACTCGTTACTCCGCCGTCCAGCAGCGAAGCAATGTTCGGATGGTTCAGGTTCGCGAGAATCTGCCGCTCGTACCGGAAGCGACGGATGGCGATATCGCCTTCCAGGCCACGCCGCAGGAACTTGATCGCAACTCGCTTATGATATTCGTCATCTGCCCGAACACCTTCGTACACGGCACCCATTCCGCCGTATCCGATGAGCCGCGTAATCTCGTACTGCCCAATGCGTTGGCCGTTCTCGCCGGACTCGTCTTCGAAGTCGAAAGCCTCGGTGAGCAACTCGCCGAATGGCGACCTCCAGGTGTTCCTGCCGCGCTCGAGTGCGTCTAGCAGGCTCTGAACTTCCTCAGCGAGCGACTGATCGTTTCCGGCCGCGTGCGCCAGGAACTCTTCTCGCTCGAACTCTTCCCGGTCGAGAGCGGCGTCGAACAGTTCGCGCACGCGCGCGAGCCGGGCGGGAGTGAGCTTGGGCTCTGACATCATGTGAGGTGCGTGCAGATTCTTACGCGGCGTTCGTCCCCTGGCCGCGTACGGACAGATGTTCAGTAATCACGCGCAGTCGCTGTGATTCAGGGATCACCAGGTCACGGAACCCACTTCGCTGGAGTGCCGCCGGGAAGTGCGTGCGAGCTTCGTACACATTGCGCCCCTTCCCGGTTCAGTCACCTGCGTCGCCTTCCATCTCGCGCTGAAGGAACGCACGGGCAAAGGTCCAATCCCGCTTGACCGTGGCCGGCGAGATGCCAAGTGCCTCTCCGGTCTGCTCGATGTCCAGCCCACCGAAAAAGCGCAGCTCCACCACCTTTGCCTGTCGTTCGTTCAACTCCCCCAGTCGCGTGAGCGCTGCGTCCAGCGCAATCACATCAAGCGACTGCCGGGGCTCCGTGACTACCGACTCATCCAGCGTTACGCGCTCTCCTCCCTCACGCTTGGCTGCACGCTTCTTTCTGGCATGATCCACAAGAATGCGCCGCATTGCCTGAGAGGCGATGCCGAAAAAGTGCGAGCGATTCTGCCACGAGACATTGCGCTGATTCATCAGACGCATGTAGGCCTCGTGAACCAGTGCCGTTGGCTGGAGCGTGTGATCATCACGCTCGTTGCGCATAAAATGACTCGCCAGACCGTGCAACTCCAGGTACACGAGCGAAACGAGCTCATGCTTCGCGCTCTCACGCCCATCCTGTGCCTCACGAAGCAGGCGAGTAATGTCGTGCGAGCTGGATGTTGACGGCGGTGGGTCAGCCATCTGACGGGGAAAATTGGGAACACCGTAGCGAGCCACCCGAGCCGTTGCGCTCGGCACAATACCATATATGACACAACACATGAGCCCGCAAGGTGTGGAGAACCGCAACACATTCGGCCTTCCGCAACTCGATTGAAGTTGAGCCCGAATAACGATGGCCGGCTGGCCGCCACCGGAGTGAGCCTCAACGCAAGCGATTCGCGCGTGCCAGAGTGACCAGCAATTCGCGGAACGGTGACTCCGGGTCTCCGACCGCTCAACCACGCTTCAGGGGAGTCCGTTACATGCCACGGTATCGTTCACTGCTAGTTGCGGGCGCCATTGCGGCACTCGGCTTTGCAACCACCTCCCGCGCCGGCGCTCAGTCGGCCCAGAAGTACTCCATCCAGGCCTCCGGCTTATTCGTTGGCGTGTCCGGCGATGCATACGACGGAATGAATGCCGGACCCGGTGTCGAGCTGCAGTTCCGCTATACACCTTCCGCATGGTCCTTCGGAATCGGGTATCAGTACTCTTCCCACGGGCTCGACGAGAACTCCATCACGGACAACTCGGTGAGCCTGTCCGGTGTGTTCTTTGAACCGCGTCGCACGTTCGATGTCGGCAGCTCCACATATGCTCCATATGCATCCGGTCGCCTCGCCATTCTTCGGGAGTCACTGGACATCGAAGACAGCGGCACCACGCTCAGCGCCAGCGCCAGCGGAATTCAGCTGAACATAGGCGGCGGCGTGCTCTTCCGGCTTACGCCACGGGTGAATCTGGATCTCGGCCTCACCCTGGGGATGATCAACTTCGGAGACCTGGAACTCTCCATGCCGGGCGCCGGCACCGTAGTGATCGGCGATGGCGGATCGGGCAGCAACATGGTCTTCCGTGTTGGAGCGGCGATCGGGCTCTGATCCGGCCTCGGGAGAGCAGCAACATCGCGTATCACCGAAGCAGCAGTTCCTGCAGTGAAAAGAGGCGACGC
This sequence comes from Gemmatimonadales bacterium, assembly GCA_035306065.1. Taxonomy (GTDB): domain Bacteria; phylum Gemmatimonadota; class Gemmatimonadetes; order Gemmatimonadales; family Gemmatimonadaceae; genus JBBQHX01. The sequence continues at coordinate 8,285 of DATGOL010000014.1, forward strand.
GGAGTGATATTTCTCCGCGTCGCCTCTTTGCTTCAAGCTTTCGCCCTGGCGCCGATCACTGCACCACCACCTCATAGTCGAGCGTTAGCACTTCCTCATTGTCGGGGCTGCGGCCCTGAATGTAGACGTGGGCGGTGCCCGGCGAGTTGAAGGTGACCATGCTGGTGTGAACGAACTTGGTCACCCCGCCGGAACATCCGGCGGTGACTTCTCCGAGAATGTCGTAGGGTGTGATGAACACCCATTCGGGATCCGTAGACACCTCGAGCTTCCCCTTACGCATGCAGCCGTTGTTCCAGATCGTGGTCATCTCAACCTGAAACGGCTCTCCGGCAACGGCGGTTTCCGGCACCACAACGTTCGCGTTCCCTACGCCGATTCCTTCTATGTAGGCGAGCATGAACGTTTCATCGTTGCCGGTTGTGCTCGTGCATCCGGCCAGTGCGCCCATGAGCGCAATGGCAGCCACGGCTGCGAACCTGGCAGGTTTCATAAACGGCCTCCGTCTGAAAGGGATTCCATACTGCAGCAGCATACAAAAGAACTGCCCGGCTGGCAATAATTCGTGCGGGAGCGTAGGGGCGAATTGGCCTGGCGGTGTGTCGGGCCCGCGCACCGCCTTATTGTTCACTGCTGAGGCGGCGCGCACCCGGGTTCGCCGGTTCGCAGTTCACGCGCCGCAAGCCCCCTCGGCATTCAGCCGTCCGCTGGGCCGGTAGCACCTGGCCCGAGACAGAATCCCGCCACCGATACGTCATGTTATCAGCAATCAACCGCCACGTTCTGCCCGCCCTTGCCCTGGCTGCGATCACCGCGCTGGCAGCCTGCGATTCAGCAACCGAGTCCGCGACGCTTGTGCTGACCAACGGCCGGATTGTCACGGTTGACTCCGCCGTGCCGGAGGCGCAGGCCGTGGCTATCGTGGGTGACCGCATCGCGGCGGTTGGCAGCGCGGAGGACATCCAGCGCTACATTGGTGATGCCACCCAGGTAATTGACCTCGAGGGCCGCCTGGCAATTCCCGGTTTCATCGAGGGCCACGGCCACTTCATGGGCCTGGGCAGCTCCAAGCTCCAGCTCGACCTCACCACCGCCAGCAGCTGGAACGACATCGTTGCACAGGTAGCATCAGCTGCCGCTGAGGCAGCGCCGGGTGAGTGGATTCACGGACGCGGATGGCACCAGGAAAAGTGGGGTGGATTGCCCACGCCGTCCGTAGAAGGCAACCCGGTACACACTTCGCTCAGCGCGGTGTCTCCGGACAACCCGGTAATTCTCACGCACGCCAGCGGCCACGCGTCTTTCGTGAATGCCAAGGCGCTCGAGCTCGCCGGCATAACGCGCAGCACGGCGAACCCGAGCGGCGGCGAGATCGTGCGCGACGGGAACGGGAATGCCACCGGCCTGCTGCGCGAGACGGCACAGCGGCTTGCTGGTGCCGCCAGCTCACAGGCAGACAGCAGCCAGACGCCAGAGGAGCGTGAGGCACTCTCGCGCCGCATGGTACAGCTCGCCGGCATTGACCTTCTATCCAAGGGAGTTACATCGTTCCACGACGCTGGCACCGGCTTCCGCACCATCGACTTCCTTCGCGGCCTCGCGGACGAGGGCGAGCTGCCGGTTCGCCTGTACGTGATGGTGCGCGGAGAGTCCGTGGCACGGATGGACAGCCTGCTGTCGTCGTACCGCATGACAGATTATGCAAACGGCTTCCTCACCGTTCGGTCGATCAAGCGCCAGATAGACGGTGCACTCGGCTCGCACGGCGCATGGCTGCTGGAACCCTACGCAGACCTGCCGCGAAGCGCCGGCCTGGCGCTGGAGTCCGTAGAGAGCCTGGAGCAGGTTTCCGAGATCGCCATTCGCGACGGCTTTCAGGTGAACACTCACGCAATCGGTGATCGCGCCAATCGTGAGGTGCTGGATGTTTACGAAAAGACGTTCGCTGCAAGTCCCGACAAGTCGGACCTTCGCTGGCGCATCGAGCATGCACAGCACATCGCACCTTCAGACGTGGCTCGATTCAAGAAACTTGGCGTGATCGCGTCCATGCAGGGCATTCACACCATCTCCGATGCTCCCTGGCTGCCCGGCAAGCTTGGAGCAGAGCGTGCGGCCGAGGAATCGTATCTGTTCCGATCCCTGTGGGACCTTGGCGTTGTGGTGACCAACGGCACCGACACC
>DATGOL010000015.1:0-21177 GCA_035306065.1 Gemmatimonadales bacterium
GGCGCAAAGGTTCCAGGCGGGCGTGGAAGACGGACGCTGGGACTCCTCGCTGTTGGACACAGAAGACCTGAGTACCGTGGAGAGTACGTTGCGCTACTGGCTGGGCGAGGGCGTAGCGCTGCGAATGTCGCAGGACCTTGCCTCACGACTGAGGGAGATGTCTGATGCCGGAGAGGACGTATCGAGCCACCTGATCATCGCGCTCTGGAATGTGGCAGCCGGACTGCGTTCCGAGGGTCGGGCAGGGGAGGCTGACACTACCTCCGCGGAAGCACTCTCGTTGGCACGAGCGCAGTATGCAGCTGATCCATCGCGGGAGAATCGTCGGTTGCTCCAGGTCTCGCTCGAGCGGCACGGGGTAGTTCAGGCAATACTTGCTGATACGGAGCAAGCGGAGCAGTGCTACAGGGAGATGCTCGACCTGGTGGAGTGGGGCATCGCGCATGATGCAGGCGCGGCTGATCCGGAAGACGTGGCCACCCATGTTCATGCACTGCTTGCACTGGCTGACTCGGTGCTGCGCGGGAACGAACCGGATAACGCCCGGGAACTTCTGCTGAAGGCCTATGAGGTACAGCAGTCACGCGCCAACCTTGCCGAGTCATCTACGGAAGACGTGAGGCGACTGATGGGAATACGCCTTTCGCTGGCAGAGCTTGTTGCGGCGCAAGGAGAGTTTGAGAATGCATGGGAATGGGTGGCGCCGGTGCTGCCTGCTGCCCGCGAACTGTTCGAGAGTACACCGCGTGCCGATCACCGCCTGGCTTTATGTGCGGCACTTGAACGGGCCAGTGACGTGGCCTGGGCTGGCGGCAACATGGAGCTTGCGGTTGCCCTGGTTTCCGAAGCGGTTGAGCGCATGGAGGAACTGTCTCCTCCGCCTGACGTGGCATATGCCTGGCGCCTGGCGAGGCTGTACCGGGAACTGGCAGAGCACCGGCAAATGGCGGATGTGTCTGCCGAGGTGCGGGAGGGACTTTCAGATGAAGACTATGAGGGCGGCATTGCCCGAACGCTTCGCCGCAGCCTGAATGGAGCACGAGCACTTCTGGCGTGCGATCCGGCGATCGGCTGGATGGTGGCCGAGATTGCGGGAAGGCTTGGCGGGCACCTGATGTTGCGGAACAGGCTCCACAAAGGCTCGCCATACGCATCCGCCGGGCTGCCAGGTGAATCGTCAGGTGGGAGCATCGGCGGTCGTGAGGGTACGGGCAACGACCTTGAAGCGTTGCGACACGAACTGGCCGCGGCAATCGGGGCGCGCGAGAACGGCGAGGAAACCTGGGGTAACTGGTACCAGGGTGGCCTGTTCGCGCTCGAGGCCATGGCCAACGCTGCCCGGGATATCGGCATGGCCGGCACCTGTGTGGCTGCCCACGAACTGGCCCTGGAACTCGTGCTGGAGTATGCCACCGAGGTACCCGGCGACGAGGCGTTCGAAGACCTGCTTCACTGGATCATTCTCAGCGGACACAACCTCCTGCTTCTGAACGCTCGGCCGGACCCTCAGCTCGTTCTCCAGTGCGCACGCGCTGTTCTCGCGGGCCCGCGCAGTGAAGAGACGGACGGAACCGGGACATTCCGATCGGCCGCATGTTCCATACTGGCAACCCTGGGAGCAGATATCCCGGCAGATGACCGGATGCTGCTTCATCGTGAGGCCACCGAGTGGTTCGAGCGCTACCCGTCGCCGATGGCGACCCTTGCGGGCTACGAAAGCGAGATCGAGTGCGGGGTGCTTGACCACGACTGTGCAACTCGCTGCACGATGCTGAATGATTTCGCCGGGAGCCTGCCCGAGGAGGCAGTACTGGAGTGGAGTTTCCTTGGAAGATTGCGGGAGCGGTGGGGGTGCTGAGTTGAGCTCACCGGATCGCGCAACCCGCTGACAGCCCCGGCCGCGTAGCCTCTGCGAGCTGCGCGGCCGAGTTCACGGAATCAATGTGTAGCAGCTGCCTGCGTCAGGCGCATTGATCTTCTTTGTCTCCGGCAGTGTTGGACTCCGCGTTGAACGGAATCGAGTTCTCTTTGCATTGCAGGGACTGCGCGATTGTGTTGCCGCGCACCTGCTTGCTTCCAGCACCGGTGTTCTTGAACACCTGCATGTTGGCGCCAGTGTGATTGTTCTCGACGCTGAGCGCGTCGCTGGTGCTGTTCTCCACCACCTGGATGTTCCCCACGAGCACGCGCGCATCAGACACTACGATGCTACCGGTCTGCATCTTCTCGATCTGGATGTTGCCCCCGGTAACAGTGGTACCGATAACCGAAGCGCCGAGTTGTCCGGAAGACCTTCCGTCAACGATCTGGATGTCACCGTCAACCGTCCCGCCCGTCACGTTCACAACCGCAGCTTCGTCACCCTGAATGTTTCCGCGTACGGTGCTGGTGATCACGAACAGGTGGGCGTTTTTCAGCGCCTTGATGTTTCCGTTAACAGTGGCGTTGCGAACGGTGCAGGCTTCGCCGGCCTGAATCGTTATGTTCTCGAACGTGCCTGTGAGTGCCTGGCTGCAGCTTTGCAGGCTCTGTCCATCGCCAACGATGTCCGGGCCACCGGGTGCAGCGGGGCCGTCCGAATCGCATGCCAACAGTGCAACCGCTGACAGCGCGATGGCCGCGAGGGAGTTGAGCTTGTTCATCTGGAGCTCCTTATATGCAGGTTCGGGAAGTGCTGGCAGCTGGCCGTCACTTCCATCCGTCAGGTTCTTGTCAGGTATTCGGCGCGCCTGATGCGGGCGCGAACAACCGATGGCGTCATCGGCAATAATCCTGCCGAGGAGCGAGTTCCTGGCGCAGTTCGATCTCCTGCATCAAATGGCGGAGTGCCCGACAGCCACTTGTTAATGTCGCTGTCGCTGACTGTGGTGGGCCTGGCGTGGGATATAACGTTTGTGTATCGAGGCGCGCTTGCTGTCTGTGGAGTCACAAGAGGAGGCCCTGGTGTGCACCTTCGCCACCATTCTGCGCCGGCCAGTACAGCTTCTTCGATCCGGTCATGCGCGAGCAATGCGCTGGCCGAGCCAATCATACGGCTGCCTGAAGGGTCTTTCTAAAGGGTCGCCTGAGCGAAGGCCTCCAACGCAGGATCGGAGCGCGGCATTAATCCCGAAGAATAAAGGACCAGGCTAATAGCCTGGTCCTTTATGCCATTGCACGTCGGACTGGAGTGATCGTTCTCCATTTGCAGCGAATGATCACTCCAGCCCCGACAACTCGCTTACACGTCGAGATTCGTCACGAACTTCGCGTTCGCCTCGATGAACTGACGCCTCGGCTCCACAGCATCGCCCATCAGCATCTGGAACGTCTGGTCAGACTGCACGGCATCCTCCATGCTCACCTTGAGGATTGTGCGCGTTGCGGGGTCCATGGTGGTACGCCAGAGCTGGTCGGGATTCATCTCACCCAGTCCCTTGTAGCGCTGGATATTGATGTTCGACTTGCCGTCTGCATTCATGCGAGCGCTGATCTCCTCTCGTTCGGCCTCGGAGTAGGCGTAGTACTCCTCCTTTCCGCGGCCAAGCCGGTAGAGCGGCGGCTGGGCAATGTAGATGTAGCCTGCCTCGATGAGCTCCGGCATCTGCCTGAAGAAGAACGTGAGCAGAAGCGTGCGAATGTGGGCACCGTCCACATCCGCGTCCGTCATGATGATCACCTTGTGGTAGCGCGTCTTCTCCAGGTCGAACTCATCACGGATTCCGGAACCGATCGCGGTAATGATCGTGCGGATTTCCTCATTGGAGAGCACCTTGTCAATTCGCGCCTTCTCCACGTTGATGATCTTTCCACGCAGCGGAAGGATTGCCTGGAAGTCCCTGCGGCGCCCCTGCTTTGCCGAACCGCCTGCCGAGTCGCCCTCTACGAGGTAGAGCTCGCAGAGTGCGGGGTCGGAGAATGAGCAGTCCGCGAGCTTGCCGGGAAGGTTCCCGATTTCCAGGCCGGACTTCTTGCGTGTGAGGTCGCGCGCCTTTCGCGCCGCCTCACGCGCACGTGCGGCGGAAACGGCCTTCTCGATGATCACGTTGCCTACCTTCGGATGCTCATCCAGGTAGGTGGAAAACAGGTCGTTCACCACAGAGCGAACGGCGCCTTCCGCTTCCGAGTTGCCAAGCTTGGTCTTGGTCTGCCCTTCGAACTGCGGCTCGCGAACCTTGATGGACAGCACTGCCGTGAGCCCCTCGCGAACGTCGTCACCCGTGAGGGTTATGTCCTTTTCCTTCTTCGGCAGGTTGCTCTTCTGGATGTACTGATTGATCACACGCGTGAGTGCACTGCGGAATCCCGTGAGGTGCGTACCGCCCTCGTGCGTGTTGATGTTGTTCACGTAGGTGAACACGTTGTCGGCGTAGCCGTCGTTGTACTGCATGGCCAGCTCGATACCGATATCGTCCTTTTCGGTCTCGATGTACACAACCTCGTTGTGCATCGCCTTGCGGCTCGCGTTCAGGAACTGAACGAACTCGCTGAGCCCGCCCCTGGCCAGGAACAGCTTCTCCGCCTCCTGTCCGATGCGCTCATCCCGCAGGATGATGGAGACTCCCTTGTTCAGGAATGCGAGCTCGCGCATGCGGCTGGCAAGCGTGTCGAAGCTGTAAACGGTTTCCGTGAAGATCAGCTCGTCAGGCTTGAAGGAAACCTTCGTGCCCGTGTCCTTCTGCCTGACCTTGCCCAGCTCCTTGAGCTTCGTGGTAGTCTCGCCGCGCGAGAAGTCCATGTAATGCTCTGATCCGCTGCGCTTCACCCACACCTTCAGGTACTCCGAAAGTGCGTTCACAACGGAAACTCCAACTCCGTGAAGTCCGCCGGACACCTTGTAGCTGCTCTTGTCGAACTTTCCGCCTGCGTGAAGCACCGTCATCGCGAGCTCTACGCCGGGAAGTCCCTCGGTAGGGTGAACGTCCACCGGGATTCCACGTCCGTTGTCCTCCACGGTTATGGAGTTGTCACCGTGGATCGTGACCTGCACCCAGTCGGCGTGTCCGGCCAGCGCCTCGTCGATGGAGTTGTCTACCACCTCATACACTAGGTGGTGAAGACCACGCTCAGAGGTGGATCCGATGTACATACCGGGGCGCTTGCGCACTGCCTCCAGCCCCTTGAGTACCTGGATCTGTCCTGCGCCGTACGAGGATGCTGCTTCCGCTGTCCTGGCCATTCCGTATTGCCTTCCTGAGCGATTGAGGGTACCCGAACAAGCGCCGAAACGCCGTTCGAGGCATACCCTTGAATATAGCTCGAAACAGCTCTGCAGGCAACCGTCTGCACTGCTCGTAAACCGTTGCCAGAACGCAACTTACACTCGGGCACAAACCGGTGGCCCCAATGGCGGCCTTACACCCGCAAAACCCACCTTATACGCTGCACCCGCGCGCCACTGCCCCGGGCCTCCAGACGCTCGTTCACCCTGCCCACAAGCTGACGCTCCAGCATCTGCAGCTCACTCATCCACGCATGCGTCGACACCGCCACGAACAGCGTACCGTCCACCGTTATCGAACGCGGCGCAGTGACCGCGGCAATCTGCTCGCCCACCAGCTCCGGCCACTCAGGCAGCACACTGGCCTGCTCCACGCGCTCCGCGATACCCGCCTGACGAATCACGGCAGTCAGAACATCGCTCACCGGCGTGGGACGCCGTCCGCCCGGCTTGCTCACGGCGCCTCCATCGGGATCACTCCGCTCACCGCGGCGCGTGGAAGCCTCGGCATTAGCTCCCCGTCCCGCACCAGCATGCGTTCCAGCCTGGTGAACTCCTCCGGAATGTCCGCCTCACGCGGCACCGCCAGGAGCACTTGCCCCAGGCCCGACTCACCCAGAAGCCCCAGTATCCGCTCCGCGCGCCTCGCATCCAGCTCCGCAAAGGGATCGTCGAGCAGCATCAGCGGTGGCCCGCCAATACGCGCACGCAACGTCTCCGCCTCCAGCAGGCGCAAGGATATGGACGCGGTGCGCTGCTGGCCGGCTGAGCCGAACACGCGCAGGTCGCGTTCGTCCAGCGTGAGCATCAGGTCATCGCGGTGCGGCCCGACGGACGTGAGCCCGCGGCGAAGGTCGTGCGCACGCCTGGCAGCCAGCGCAGCCGCGAGCGCATCACGACGATCGCCCGCTTCCAGCGCTGCAGGAGGAGACGAGACCAGGCGCATCGCGGACTCACCGCGCTCACCGATCGCAGTGCACAGGGCAGCGTAGCGCTCATGGTGCGTACGCACCCACTCCGCACGCTCCTCCCAGAGAACCGCACCATGCTCCGCAAGCGCGGGCTCCCACACCGCTGCCCGCCCGTCGTCGCCGCCGCCTGACGAGCGCTGCGCGGACCGGATCGCCGCGTTGCGCCGCGACAGCGCGCCACGGTACTGCTGAAGCGCGTGAAGGTACTTCCTGGACGTCACCGCCAGCACCACGTCCAGGAAGCGCCGTCGCTCGCTGGGCGAGCCCGACACGAGCGACACGTCGCGCGGCGAGACCATCACGGAGGGCAGGGAGCCCAGCGCCGACGACATGCGCGGCACCTCCGCGCCGTCCATGCGTACCCGCTTGCGCTTCCCCTGCTTCTCGAAACCCACGCTCACCTCGCGCGCACTTCCGCCCTCCAGCTCCGCCGAGATGAAGAATCCGTCGCGGCCGAACTGTACCATGTCGGAGTCGCGCGCACCGCGCGAGGACCTGAGCAGCATGAAGTAGTATGCCGCCTCCAGCAGGTTCGTCTTCCCGTGGCCGTTCTCGCCCACGATAACGGCACCCGCCGGCGGCGGGCGCAACTCCGTTCGCGTGAGGTTGCGGAACTCACGTGTCGTGAGGCGGAGCAGGCGGACGGCCGCGTCAGGCACCGGGAGTACTGCCTCCGGAGCTGCCGTCACCGACCCTCGAACTTCGGCGCGCGCTTCTCCATGAACGCAGCGGTCCCCTCCTTCATGTCTGCACTCGCAGCCAGGAGCCCGAAGTGCGCAGCCTCGTGCGCCAGTCCAACGTCCTGTCCGGCATCGAGGCCGACGTCCACCGCCTCGATGCATGCCGCGAGCGCAAGCGGCGCATTAGCGAGCATGGCACGAAGCATCTTCTCAGCGGCGCCCAGCAGCTCATCGCCCGGGACGACGGCATTCACCAGCCCGATGCGGAGTGCCTCCTGCGCGTCGATCATCTCGCCGGTCAGGAGAAGCTGCAGGGCGCGTCCCCGGCCCACGAGCCTGGGCAGGCGCTGTGTTCCGCCGTATCCGGGGCAGAGCCCCAGCTTCACCTCCGGCTGACCGAACTTCGCCGCCTCTGACGCGATGCGAACATGGCACGCCATGGCCAGCTCGCAGCCGCCGCCGAGGGCGAAGCCGTTCACCGCGGCGACCACGGGGCGACGGGAGGTCTCGAACTTCCGGAAGACGTCCTGCCCACGCGTCGCCAGCGCCCTCGCGCTTACCGCGTCTGTCTCCGCGAGTTCGCCGATGTCCGCGCCAGCCACGAACGCACGCCCCGCGCCGGTGAGCAGGATCCCGCCTGCGTCGTCGCGCGTCTCGATCTCGTCCATCACCTCGCCCAGCCGGCGGATGACCTCCGCGTTGAGCGCGTTGAGCTTGTCCGGACGGTTGATCGTGACGGTGGCGATGCGGTCGGCGACGGCGAGGGTGACGGGCATAAAACCAGGGACCAGGGAAAAGGGACCAGGAACCGCAAGAGACTCGGCGTCTGTTGGGTGGTGTCGGGTGTAATGTGTCGGGTGTCGGGACCAAGGGGGAGGTTCGGCTCGCCTGGGCTGTCATTCCGCACCTTACTCAGGCGTCAATCCCGCGCGAAGCGTCGGGATCTGCTCACCCTGCACACAGGCCGGCCGCTGCCTGGTGGAGGTAGATCCCGACACTCGCTGCGCGAGTGCGAAATGACAGAACCCGAGGCAGTTCCGCCAGGCCCTGGTCCCTGGTCCCTTGCCCTTAACCATAATCCATCGGACCGCATCTTGCCCTCGCCCGCGGCATGCCCTCTTCGTGGATTTCCCGCCGCGGCTCCTCGCCCTCGCGCTTCACCTACTGGCGCGCCGACGGCTCACGCGTGAGCGACGAGCGCACGCTGGAGCGCATCCGGAAGCTCGCCGTGCCGCCGGCCTGGACGGACGTCCACATCGCGGCCGGCCCCAGGGCGTCAGTGCAGGCCTGGGGGTATGACGCACGCGGCCGGAAGCAGTACCGCTACCACGACCGCGCGGTTCAGCAGCGAGAGCTGCGAAAGTACTACCGCGTGAGGCAGCTGGCGCGCGACCTGCCGCGCATTCGTACGATGCTAAACGATCACATGCGGAACGCGGAGCATCCGCGCGATCGCGTGGCGGCCGGCGTCGTGCGGCTCATCAGCCAGGGGTTCTTCCGGGTCGGCAGCGAGCGGTACGTGAAGGAGAACCGCACCTTCGGCATCACCACGCTGCGCAAACGCCACGCATCCGTTGATGGGGATCGCGTCGTGCTCACGTACGTCGGCAAGCTGGCGAAGAAGCAGCGTCAGACGGTGGTGGACGAGACACTCGCGCGCTGGCTGCGGGAGGAGTGCCTCACGACGCCAGGCACTCGCCTGTTCCGCTACCACGATGAGCAGGGGTGGCACGACATCACGGCACGCGCGGTGAACGACTACCTGCGAAACACGCTTGGCGTCCCCTATTCCGCGAAGGACTTCCGAACGTGGGGAGGAACCCTTCGTGCGGCGACGGTGCTGGCGGACCTCGGCCCGGCCGAATCGCCCAGGCAGGCCACGAAGAACGTGAACACTGCGCTGCGACTCGTGGCCGCGGAGCTGGGAAACACTCCCGCGATCTGCCGTGCATCGTATGTTCATCCGATCGTGCTGGCGCGCTACATGGACGAGGGGGAGACGATACGCCCGCGCGCGCCACGGCGGCGTTCGGGTGGTGGCGAGGTTCACGAACCCGAGGAGCAGGCGCTGATCCGGTTCCTGGACAGGCACTTTCCCGAGCGTCGGCTTGGGGTGGGGAAGCAGGTATCGAGGGAGCGGCGCTCGTAGTCTCGCGCGGAGCCTTGCGGAACTGGATCACGCGGAGCCACTCTGAACTGATATACAAAGGAAGATCAGAACGGCGGTCTCACGCGGAGCCGCGGAGAACGCGGACGAACTGCACTTTCGTTGGCAGTCATTGGCCTGTTTGCCGGTGCAGCTTTCGCTGCACTTTCGAGTGAGACTCGATATTGTTTTCCGATGGATCCGGAGCAGAATTATCAGTCGAGCATTTTCCGCGTGAGGCAGGGATCACTCAGCTCCAACCTGAATGCGCCATATCCTAGCCATTGACCAGGGCACCACGGGCAGTACCTGCCTCATGATCTCCGACGATGGTCGCGTGATCTCGCGCGGCTACAGGGAGATTACCCAGTACTTCCCCAGGCCCGGTTGGGTAGAACACGATCCCGAAGAGATCCTTCAGCACACCATCCTCGCTGCCCGTGAGGCTATTTCCGCTGCGGGCGTAACACCGGAAGCGATAGGTATCACCAACCAGCGCGAGACAGTGATGCTCTGGGACCGCGAAAGCGGCGCTCCCGCTGCACGCGCCATCGTCTGGCAGGACAGGCGCACTGCCGAGCGGTGCAGGGAGCTGTCTCCACACCGTGGCAGGATCGCTGCTCTCACGGGCCTGGTACTCGATCCGTACTTCTCCGCAACGAAGCTGGAATGGCTGCTGCAGCAGGGTGACCTCCGCGAACGTGCGGAGCGCGGCCAACTGCTGGCCGGAACGATGGACAGCTGGCTCGTGTGGCACCTCACCGGCGGTGCCGTGCACGCCACGGATCCTACCAACGCCTCACGCACCATGCTGTACGACCTGGAGCGAGGTGAATGGAGTGAGGAGCTTTGCAACCTGTTCGGCGTTCCCATGGGTCTGCTGCCGGAGGTGCGGCCGTCGTCAGGCTCCTTCGGCGTCACTACCGCCGAACCACTGGGGAGCCTGATCCCGATAGGTGGCGTGGCCGGCGACCAGCAGGCCGCGCTCTTCGGACAGGGCTGCTTCAACGAGGGGGAAGCAAAACAGACGTACGGCACCGGCGCATTCCTGCTCATGAACACCGGAAAGCGCCGTCCGCCGGCAGAAGCCGGGCTTCTCGTTACTGCCGCATGCGACAGGATGGGAGGTCATGCCTACGCCATGGAGGCCTCCATTTTCATAGCGGGGGCGGCGATTCAGTGGCTGCGCGACGAACTGGGGTTACTGGAGAAGGCGTCGGACTCGGAGCAGCTGGCGCGGGATCTCGAGTCCAATGACGGTGTGTACTTCGTTCCGGCGCTTGCCGGTCTGGGGGCGCCCTACTGGGAGCCGAACGCCCGCGGCATGATCGTCGGCCTCACGAGAGGCACCGGTCGGGCGCACCTCGTGCGAGCAGCACTGGAGGCCATGGCGTACGGAACGCACGATGTCGTGAGGGTAATGCGCGAGCGAGCCGGCACGAGCGGCAGCTTTGATTTCCTCAGGGTGGATGGCGGCGCGTCTTCCAACGACTGGCTCATGCAGTTCCAGGCAGACGTTCTCGGAGTGCCTGTGGAGCGTCCCGAGTGTGTAGACACCACGGCGCTTGGTGCTGCAGGGCTTGCCGGAGTGCACGCGGGGGTGTGGACGGATGGGGAGGAGTTCCTGGAGAACTGCCGTTTCCAGAGGTTCGAGCCGGGCGCGGGGCGTGAGGCAGCCTCGGAAGGGCTGGGCGGCTGGCAGCGTGCGGTGAACGCCGCACTCCACTGGGCGAGAGAGGGGTAATGGCGCAGCCGGGGGGAGCGTCGGGAGCCTGCCCCCAAAGGGGTAGCTGCGGAGCGGTTTACTGCGCCCGCCTCACGCGTACGCCGATTAACTCAGGGTGCAACTCCTCACGTACCAGAACGAGCATGTCTCCCATGGACGCAAGAGCAACGTGCCGTCCATCCAGGACTTCGCTCCTCACGAACTCGCAGGAGTTCGCGTCATACCAGTCAAGTTCTGACGATCCGCCCGGGACCTTGCTCTGTCGCAGTATCACCACCACACCGTCCAGCAGTGCGACTCCGATCGCAGTCGCTCGTGGCGGACCTTCCGGAGAGAGTTCGGTCGGGAAGGGTGCTGCGTCAGGCAGCCTTCCCATGCATCGCGTTGACGCACCATCGTACAGAGCGAACACGTTGCCTCGCGGGAAGATCGCCGCCCAGCTGTCGCTGTTCCGGTATGCTGCTGCGAGGGGCTGACGTAGGAAGGGGTCAACAAGTGCAAGTGCACTGTCCGGAAACGGAATGGTCGCAACCATGTTTCCGCCGGTATCCAGAACTCCACCAAAATGGTCTGCGGCCAATCTCAGGGCTACAGTGCCGCTCCGCAGTGGGAGCACTCGAAGCTGCGCATCGCCGAGCCTGAGCGGCAGATCGATCTGTTCACCGGTAGCAGGGTCCAGCCTCACGATGTGACCAGCGCCACCGTCCAGTATCCAGATTGTACTGTCGGGTGCGATGCCAATGTCTATCACATTGCGAAATTCGCCAGGCCCGCCCCCCTGCCGTCCCACAGCCCAGAGTCGGTTACCCTTCGTGTCGTACGCCTGAACACTCGTGTTGTAGCTGTCGTACAGTACGATCTGAGCATCGGAGCCTGCCAGGATTCGCGGTTGAGCCAGCGATGAGTCTTCGGGTGACCCAACCCGAAATACAGTGTCGAAGGATGTGGGGGAATTGCTGCGAGCAGCATGCCTGTCATCGCCCGATTCCAGGCATGCCCCAGTCAGGCCGGACACTATCAGAATCGTGAGGCTCTGGCGTATCCTCGAGGAGAGACGGGCGGAGAACATCTACTGATCAGCTACAGTCAACCACCTGCAGTCGCCGCAGCTACCAGGACACTGGTCTCTGCCTGTCACTTTGCAGTTTGTCGGGGCGGGGCAAATCCCACTAGCGCAGGCCGTCCCAGGTGTCACGCCAATCGGTACTCCCAGACACAGCGTAGCAACGAGCATCCAACGCAGCCGCTTCTGAGTTGCAGTCATGGTTACCTCCAGCGGGTGGATGGCTCTGACCTTCAATGGCTGGCCCGATTTATCAGTCGTTTGCTCCACACGCAAGCGGGGCAACCGGCCGCGCGCGCCAGGGTTCTCTCGCCGTTGGCTTCGAAAGCGCCACGCCGAGTACACTTCCGGAATGTCACGCACAACGACCGCATCGAACACCGGCGAACACCCGGACCTCACAGCCCGCCTCGCCCTGCTCGACGCCCACCGCGAGGCACTCGCCGCCTGCCGCCGCTGTGCCGGCCTCATCCCACCAGAAGCCCGACCGATCGTCTCCCTCGCTAGCGAACCCGTTGCCATGCTCGTGGGCCAGGCGCCCGGCAAGGTGGAGATCAGCGGCGGCCGCCCTTTCGCCGGCAGGTCCGGGCAGACCCTCTTCCGCTGGTTCGAGGACGCCGGCATGGACGAGGAATCTGTGCGCAGCCGGATCTACCTCGCCGCAGTCACCCGCTGCTTCCCGGGACCACACCCCTCCGGCCGGGGCGATCGCGTCCCCTCGCCCGTGGAGCGCGTGAACTGCCGACCGTGGCTGGAGGCCGAGCTGGCGATCATCCGGCCGCGTCTTCTGATACCTGTCGGGAGGCTCGCGGTCGACCACTTTCTCGGTAAAGTGCCGCTCAGCCAGGTGGTGGGGCGCGCCATCCCGGTGGAGCACCCGGGCGGCGTCAGTACCGCCGTTGCACTGCCGCACCCGTCCGGTGCGAGCGGCTGGCTGAACACCCCGGAGCACCGAAAACTCCTGAACTCTGCCATCGGGCTCCTTCAGCGCGGTATCGCAGGCGAAAGTCTACTCGGGGAAACGTCTCCAATCGACTGACGGGAGCCTATATTCTTCTCGGTTGAAGCACTACTGCCCGGCCTACCAAGGAGACCGGAACATGAAGGCGCGAACAAAATTTCTCATCGGCGGCCTGCTGGTCATGAGTACGGCCGGATATCTCATGGCCAGCTCGGCGCGAGACACTGCGGTCTACTACCTCACGCCTGCCGAACTCGAAGCCAGGCTCGAGGCAGATCCGGGCTTTCGCGACGCACCGATGAAAATCGGCGCAAACGTCGTGCGTGGCTCCATCGTGCGGCAGCCCGGCGGACGCGAACTCAGCTTCCTGATGACCGACGGCGAGGCAACGTATCCGGTGGTGTACCGCGGAGTGCCGCCTGACACCTTCACCGACACGGAAGACGTAGAGGTTGTGGTGACCGGCAGGCTGGATGCCGAGGGAACGTTTCAGGCCACGGAGCTTCTTGCAAAGTGTGCGTCGCGCTATGAAAGCGTGCCTGGCGAGGGCGGTTCATACCCGCAGGGTGCAGCCGGCGGCTACGGCCAGCCTGCGCAAGCACCGGCAGCAACGTTTCCGGCCTACGGCCAGCCGTCACCCGGAACCTCCAACTCGACTCCACCGGCGTCGGAAGCAGCGGGCAGCAACCGATGATCCTGCTGGGTGAGCTGTCTCTCTGGATCGCCCTGCTGATGACCGGCTGGGCGGCCACGGTATCATTTGCGGGTGGGCGCCTTCGCCGGCCCGACCTCGTGGCCAGCGGCGAGCGCGCGGTGTACGCGTCCACACTGTTCGTGGTGCTCGCGTCCGCCGGTTTGCTCACAGCGCTCATCACGCATGATTTCTCGCTCCGCTACGTGGCGAGCTATACGAGCGCGAACCTGCCGTTCATTTATACGATCTCGGCGTTCTGGGGCGGGCAGGCCGGCTCCATGCTGTTCTGGTGCCTCATCCTGTCGCTGTATGCCGCGGTTGCGGTGCTCAGCAACCGGAAGAGCAACCGCGAACTCATGCCCTGGGTGACGGGCACCGTTGCGGCGGTGCTGTTCTTCTTCCTCCTAACCACGGCGCTCAAGTCCAATCCGTTTGCGCGGCTCGACTTTCTGCCGCCTGACGGGCGCGGTATGAATCCGCAGCTGCAGAACCCGGGTATGGCGCTTCATCCGCCAAACCTGTATCTGGGGCTCATTGCGACTACAATCCCGTTCGCATTCGCGATCGCCGCACTGGTAACCAGAAGGCTGGACGGCGCGTGGCTTGGAGCCGTTCGGCGGTGGGCGCTGCTCAGCTGGTTTTTCCTCACCATTGGAATCGTGCTGGGAATGTGGTGGGCGTACGTGGAGCTCGGATGGGGCGGATACTGGGCGTGGGATCCTGTAGAGAACTCGTCTCTGCTTCCCTGGCTTACAGGCACGGCTTTCCTGCACTCGATAATGGTGCAGGAAAAGCGCGGGATGCTCAAGAAATGGAACGTGGTACTTGTAATCGCCACGTTTCTTCTCAGCATTCTTGGCACTTTTATCACGCGCTCCGGCGTTATCACCAGCGTCCATTCGTTCGCGCAGTCGCCGGTAGGAGCGTGGTTCGGCGCCTTCCTGGTGATCTCCCTGGTTGCGAGCAGCTATCTGGTGGCTACGAGGCTGCGCGATCTGGAAGCGCCGGTGGAGCTGGAGAGCATGGTGAGTCGTGAGGCTGCATTCCTCTATAACAACCTGCTGCTGGTGGGCATGGCGTTCTCGGTGCTCTGGGGAACGCTATTCCCGATCATCTCTGAGGCGGTTCGGGGCACGAAGATCACGGTGGGTGCGCCGTTCTTCAACGCGGTGAACATTCCGCTTGGCCTGTTGCTCCTCGCTCTTACGGGTATCGGTCCGCTGATTGCGTGGCGAAGGGCAAGCGTGGAGAACCTGAAACGTCAGTTTGCTGTTCCGGTGGCGTCCGGACTGCTTGCCGCAGCAGGCCTGTTCGCACTCGGCATGCACGACGGGTACGCGATCATGACCTACTCGCTCAGCGCGTTCGTTACCGGCACCATTCTGCAGGAGTTCTACAAGGGTGTTCGCGCGCGCCGGCGCATGTACGGTGAGAATTCGTTCACCGCTTTCTTCCGCCTCGTGGGCCGCAACCGACGGAGATACGGCGGGTATGTCGTTCACTTCGGGGTGGTGGTGCTCTTTGCGGGTTTCGCCGGCAATGCGTTCAAGAAGGAGTTCGACATCACGCTGAATCCGGGTGAGACTTTCACCACCACGGATCCCTATGGCGATGAGTGGCGTTTCACCAGCAATGGGGTTTCGGTTTTCGAGGCGCTCAACCGCATAACGACTGCGTCGGTGCTGGACATGCAGCGCAACGGCGTGTCGCAGGGCCTGCTCGTGGGGGAGAAGCGCCAGTACGTGGACTCGTTCGGCAACCCCACGTTCGAGCCCAGTAGCGAGGTGGGAATTCTCAGCCACTGGCGACAGGACGTATACCTGGTGCTGGTTGGTGTGACGGGTACAGAGACGGCTGAGGTACGTCTTACCTTCAACCCGCTCGTTATGTGGGTGTGGCTTGGTGGCGCCCTGATGGCAATCGGCGGACTTATCGTCATGTGGCCGCAGGCCGAGCGTCGCAACGTGCAGAGCGGGTACGTGGCGTCGCTGTCCCCGCGCGTGGCGGAGCGTAGCGAGCGCGTGCTGGAGGGAGTATGACAGTGGAGACTTCCTCAACGACTGCGGCTTCTGCAGTAGGTCGCCGCGGATTTATGCTTGCACTCGGCGGCGTGGCCGCTGCGCTGCCGGCGGTTATTCAGGCGCAGGGCTCCACTGCCATGCCGGGAGCCACGATGTCGGGCGACGGGTACATCCAGGTTCGTCAGCCGCCCAAGGCGGACATTACGACCACGCTCACGCCTGACGAGCGCGATGCCGTGGAGCGCAAGATCGCCTGCCCGTGCCCGTGTACGCTGGACATCTTCACCTGCCGTACTTCCATGCCATGCGGCTTTTCTCCGCGCATGCATTCGGACGTGGTGTTTCTCGCAGAGGGTGGTTATACCGAGGCGGAGATCCTGGAGCTTTTCGAGGAGTCGTACGGCGAGTTCATCCGCATGGCGCCTCGCGCTCGCGGATTCAACCTGTTGGGGTGGGTGGCGCCATTCCTCGCGATTCTTGCCGGGGGCGCAGTTTTGCTGTGGCTGCAGCGTGGCTGGCGACGGAATGCCGTGGCCGCGTCTGCTACCGGCGTGAAATCAGTTCCGGTGGACGCCACGCCTGACGAGATGGAACGACTGGAACGCGCGATTCGGGGAGAGGACAGATGACTGTCGCGCTCCTGCTCGGCACTCTGCTGTCATTGCTGGCGCTTGCGTTCGTGCTCTATCCGTTGTTCGTGGACCTCGCGCCCGTGGCCCACTTGCATCGGAAGGCCTGGACCGACGACGCCGGTCGCGACGACGCGATAGGTGCATTACGCGAGATCGAGTTCGATCGCGAGACCGGCAAACTCTCTGACTCGGACTATGATGCGCTGAAGGCGCGATATACGGAACGGGCGCTGGCGAACATGCGCGCGAGAGATGCGGCTGCGGCTCGCGCGTCGGCCGCTACGGAGGTGGCGTCAGGCGCTGCTTCCGTTGCCGGCGCGGGCAACGACGACCTGGCGGAAGCACTCGTGAGGCAGATGCGCGAGAGCGGACTGGCCTGTGCGGAGTGCGGCCCGCGACCGGAGCCCGACTCGCTGTACTGTTCCAACTGCGGACGGTACCTGCCGGGTGAGTGTGCGAGCTGTGGAACGGCCATTACGGAGCCGGGGGCGAGGTTCTGTGCGAACTGCGGAGAGTCGCTCGCAGCATAAGTCGGGATGGGGCGCCGCGCTCCCGAAGGCAGGGGCGCCTACGCTACAACTCCTCACCGCTCCAGCGCCCGCAACCTCCTCGTCGCCGCCATCAGCGGCAAAAGCGTCGCCGCCACGCAAACGGCACCGGCCACCGCAAACCCCATCACGACTTCGGGCACATCCAGCGGCCGCCCGAACGCCTGATGACGCAGCCAGGCAAACACCGGGCGCGCCTCCAGCACGATGACCACCCCCACGAGCACGATTGCCGCGAGCATGAACAGCAGCCCGCCGAACGAAGTGGGAATCTGCGCGGCGCTCTCCGACTCGAAGTGCGGAAAGAACGTGCCCACGCACAGTGCGAGCGCTGGAAGCGCCAGCGCGAGCATGGTTATCGTCATCACCGACACGTAGAACACGAACGGCTCAACGCCGAGCAGGGCGTTCGTGGCTGCCGCGAGAATCAGCGCCAGCACCAGCAGCGGGATCGCACCCGTCCAGTACTTCGCCCAGAGCAGTTCGCGCGGATCCATGGGGCTCGAGCGCAGCAGCCACCAGGTGCGTCCCTCGAGCGAGACTGTGGGAAGCACGAACCGAGCGGCTATGGACGCGAGGATGAATCCGCCAAGCGCCAGGTTGAAGAACGGCACCATGTTCCGCAGGAACCACCCTACGCCGTCGTCGTCCTTGATGGGGAGCAGCTTCACGTTGAACACGTAGACCACCACCAGCACGCCGAGCAGGATGAGCTGGGACCATTGCGAGGCGTCGCGTGCGAAGACGCGGAACTCCTTGAGCACCAGCTCGCGCCGGAGTGGCGGCAGCCATCGCAACAGCAGCGGCACACGTGTCGTGGCAAAGCTGCGAGCCTCACGACGCATCCCCTCCTGTGCGCGCGAGAAGCCGCGGAGATACAGCCAGCGGTGCAGCAGGGCACCACCCACCACGAATGCGATCGCCATGGCCCACAGCGCTACGATGGACATGGGCTGGTCGTTCCACCTCAACCACCCCATCAACGCCTGCTGCGCCCACTCACTCGGCAGCCACGGCGCGGAAGGCGCGCTCAGCGCCTCTACGAAGTCCATGAAGTCCGTGAATCCTTCGGGGCGGATTAGTCTTTCCGGGCGAGCGAGCCTCACGAGAAGCACCAGTGCCCCAACCGCAAGCACCAGCACGAAGGCGAGGATGTCTCGCGCCCGGCGGGCTGGAGCGATGTTCACCAGCAGGAGCGTTACGGCCAGCCCGACAACTGCCGGGATGATAAAGTACGGAAGCAGTATCGCGACGGCGAACGGAGCGAACCACAGGCCGCCGTCGTACACGTCGCCGTAGGCTGCGAAGAGAGGAACGCAGAGCAGCGCCACCATCCAGCTGGAGTGCGCCAGGGTCTCCACTAGCTTCGCAGCGTAAAGACGTTTCCAGTCGTGAGGCGAGCCGACTATCAGGTCCAGGTCCTTCGCCAGGAAGCATGTGGAGAGTGCGGCAACCACGTTCGACAGCAGCAGGATCGCCAGGAAGCTCAGCAGCACCATGCCGAGCAGCTTGCCTGCGAGCACGGGGCCGAGGTCCAGGTCAGCGGTGCGGAAGTGCCAGAGCACGCGCCTGAGTCCAACGAATGCTCCGCCGCCGAACGACAGCGCGAGCACGAGCAGCACGACGGCACGAACGGCGCTCCCCCGGCTCCGAGAGCGCATGCGGTTGCGCATGGTGCGCAGCTTGGGGCCCAGCAGGTGAAGCACGCCGGCCGGAACCAGCGCTGCAGTGCTTGCAACCCCGCGATCGCGCACCGCGTCAGGCATCCAGCACCTCGGCAAGCTCGCGCGACGGGCGCTCGCCCGTGAGGCGGAGGAAGATCTCCTCGAGGCCGTCCCCGGCAGTCACGGCATCGGTACGGAGCTCATCCATGGTGCCGCACGCGCGCATCGTACCGGCCTGCACTATCCCGACCCTGTCGCACATGGACTCGGCCACCGCGAGCGTGTGCGTAGATACGAGAATGGTGTTGCCACGGCGCGCGTACTCGCGAAAGAGGTCCTTCAGGATGCGCGCGGACTTGGGGTCCAGCCCCACCATCGGCTCGTCCACCACCATCACACGCGGGCGGTGCAGGAACGCGGCTGCGACGATGAGCTTCTGCCGCATGCCGTGGCTGTAGCTCTCCACCAGTTCGTGCCGCCAGTCATCGAGGTCGAAGAGGCCGAGGAGTTCCATCGCGCGGTTCTCCAACGTGGCGTCCTCACCCTTCCAGAGTCCGTATAGCCCCGCGACGAAGCGCAGGTACTCCCAGCCGGTGAGTTTCTCGTAGACGAACGGCCGGTCCGGAATGAAGCCGAGTATGCGCCGGGCTTCGGTGCCGTTCGCCAGCAGGTCCATGCCGCCAATGTGGATGCTGCCTGACGTGGGGCGCAGGATGCCGGCGAGCATGCGGAGGGTGGTGGTCTTTCCGGCGCCATTAGGCCCGAGGAAGCCGAAGACCTCGCCTGCGGGAACGTGCAGCGAGAGTTCGCGTACGGCGGTGAAGTTGCCGTAGCGCTTGGTGACGCAGTCCAGTCTGATCATGCCGCCAGGGCTGGAGAATCGCGGGTTCGCGTGCGCGAACGGAGGGGACTAAAGGCAGACACTTTGCGGCGACCGCGGGTAACGGAATGCTGCTGTCGTCAGAGAGCCATCAACGGTCGCGAGGGAATCGCCCGCGGCGAGGGCGAAGTGAGGTCACGACTCAACTGTCCGCAGCGGTTGGCTTCGCGAACGGCCTTCGGAACCAGAAGGTTCAGGGCGAAGGGCGAACCTGCCAGTTCCGGAACGCAGTGCTCCGCTGGTAGCGGAGGATTCCACCAGATGCTCTCCAGAAATCCGACGTGACAGGCAGCAGGAGCTGTCGTGTACCGGCTACCGAAACCGGGGCGAAGATAGCACTGCCGCCGGCAGTCTCCCGGCCGTCTCTGGAGGAGTACTGCCAGTTTGCTGAGATGATCCGAAGGGTGCCGGTATCAATTGTGAACGATCCCGTGAGTGCACCTCGACGGTCATCCTGCGGACAGAAGTAGATCACCTGCCCGGACTCTGACTGACGAACGGCACTGAATCGGTGCGAAGCTGCAAACAGTGAATCTGTGAGCATGGCAGCCATTTCCGCATCGAGTGCAGGGTACTCGTACAGCCCGGCGGACGGATCAATGCTGGTGCCTGTCAGCGGCCAGCGCCATCCACCACTCTGTATTCGGCGATGTACGAACTGGAACCCCGCTGCCCGCACGAAGCGAGGCTGGTAACCGAACGGAGACTGATCGTGCGATACCGTCTCACGGCCATCCTGCACGGCGAAAAGCTGACTTTCGCCGTCCACGTGGTAGTTCCCGGGAGATGCGTATGTTGCCGCCACAGCATTCCACAGCCCGCGAGCGCTCGCATCGTCACGACATCTGCCGATCGCGCGGACTTCCACTGCTGAGAGCGTGGTAGTGATCGGCTCGAGAACAACTCGTAGTGGGATGGAACGAATCCATTCCACAGTTGCCGGTTGGAAGCAGATCGAGCGCACCACTGCGATGACGGTGTCGGCGGCCAGGATCATCGGGCCAACCTTTCCTTGCGCGCCTGAGTGCAGGATAGTCGCGGGTCCGTCAATCGCGGTGACCAGTACCTGAGCATGCCCGATGGGGTTTCCCGTCGCATCGGCGATCTCCATCTGATGTAATGGTTGACTGGAAACACTTTGTGCGCCGCTGGGTAACGCCGAGAGGGCAACAGCGCATAAGGTCCACCATAGCCGCATAAGTGACCCACCTATGTAACGGGCATGAGAGTTCTACCGTGTGCTCTCGAGCAGTGGCTGACGAAGAATCTCCTCTAGTGCACTGGCGGGTGGCGATCCAACATACAACAGGCCATCCCAAATGAAGGAGGGCGTTGCAATCAAGTCTAGCGCCGAAGTGACAGTGGAATCGAGACTCAGATGATCCCGAAATCTTTCCTCTACCACACAAAGTCTGAAGTCAGCAGGATCGTCTATCCCGAAGCGCGTAGCGAAATCTTCCCAATCAGCGTCCGTCTGGGAGGCAGGCAAGTGATAAAGGGCTGAATCAACGAGCTCGAACACTCCGGCCGCTCGAGCACACTCAGCAGCAAGTGCAAGTTCACGCGATGCATTGTCACTACCCGACCTCCACGCATGCCTTACATCAATCGCAATTCTACGCGTCACTTCAGTCGGCAATCTCCGAAAAGTCAGGTCCAGATTCGTGCATGCCGGACACGCGTAATCAGTGAAGAGGACGAATACCTCGGTATCTTTGGTGAGCTTTGTAGTATCGAGAGAGCGAGCGTACGATTTCGCTATACCCACTTCCCTAGTGGGCTGTAATTGAAGTTCGTGTAGCAGTGATCCGATGCTTTGGACTGGAGTAGCTCCACTGGAACGGCTGACGCGTCTTGTTATGGGCTCGGATGTACTGCATCAGCTTGCGCGAGAGATCCGTGGTCGAGGTGAAGATCCCGCGGGCGATCATGTCGCGCTCGATCTTCGAGAACCAGAGCTCGATCTGGTTGAGCCACGAACTGTAGGTCGG
>DATGOL010000016.1:0-6053 GCA_035306065.1 Gemmatimonadales bacterium
GGCGTGATGCTTGTGGTTGGTTGTGAAAGTGCGCCGGCGGCCTGGAGTGGGCCGCCGGCGCTGTTGTGTGGGGGATAGGAGTCGCGGAGTCCAGGTGAGTGCGCAGATAGCAAGCACTTGCTTCAACGCCGCCACCACATCTCCGAAACCTTCACCGGCGAACCGCCGTGAATGGAACACATCGCTACCACGATGCCCCATCCCGCCCCCCGCTCCAGCCCGCTTGAATGAATCCATCGGCGGCAGTAATTCGTACTCTCGAACTGGACACACCTCGTCGGGACTCTCAGGCCAGCCTCTCAGGCCGCCTCTTCCAGCGCAACCCGAGGGACCAGTAATGCTACGTGCAATCCTTCCCGCAGCCGCCACAGCCGCAGCGCTCTACTCCCTTGCAGCGACCCGACCGCCGCAACAGGTCCAGGCACACGCCGAGAACTCCTTCGCGATACAGGGCGCCCGCGTCTTCGACGGTGAACGCGACCTGGGAGTGGTTAATGTGGTCGTGCGCGACGGCCTCATTGCCGCGTTAGGTTCCGACGTCGCCATAACGGACGAAATGGAAACAGTGGATGGCGCTGGCCACACACTCCTCCCCGGATTCATCGACGCACACACTCACAGCTTCGGCAACGCACGCCACAACGCACTCCGATTCGGTGTCACCACCGAACTCGACATGCTCGGCGATCGCTCGCGCCTGGCCGCGATCGAGGAGCAGCGCGCAGCCGTCGCGCAAACCACCGACGCAGACCTCTGGTCCGCAGGCGCCGCGGTGACTGCAACGGGCGGACACGGCACCCAGTACGGCATGAACGTTCCAGCGCTGGATCCCGAAGACGACGCAGCGAACGTCGTACGCCAGCTCGTGGCCGAGGGGTCCGATTACATCAAGATCATCGTGGAAGACATGAGCGCGTATGACGCGCCGCAGCTCATTCCGCGCCTCACGACCGAGCAGGTGGAAGACGCCATAGACGCTGCCCACGAACTCAACGTCATGGCCGTGGTGCATGCGTCACTGCAGGAAACCGCCCGTCACGCCGTTGAATCGGGCGCAAACGGACTCGTGCACATCTTCGCCGATCGTGTGGCAGACGACGCCTTCGTTTCGCTGGTGGCGGATCGCGACGCATTCGTGATCCCGACGCTTGCCGTAATTGCCGGCATAGCCAGGTCAGGAGAAGCCGAACGCCTTGCACAGTCGCCGTTACTGGAGCCTTATGTAAGCGCTGAACAGAGCGCCAATCTCTCGGCGTCGTTTCCAGGCAGCCAGCCGAGGCCCCAGGACCTCGAGAACGCCATCGAAAGCGTGCGCAGGCTGCATGCGGCGGGCGTGACCATTCTTGCAGGCAGTGATGCTCCCAATCCGGGCACCGCGCACGGTGTAACCATCCACCATGAACTCGAACTGCTCGTGCGCGCGGGATTGTCGAACCTGGAGGCTCTTGCAGCAGCCACGTCTGTACCTGCCACACGATTCTCCCTCGGCAACAGGGGACGCATAACGCCCGGCGCGCGCGCCGACCTCGTGCTCGTGCGTGGCAATCCTCTGGAGGACATAACCGCAACACGTTCCATAACCAGCATCTGGAAGAACGGGTTCGCTGTAACGCGCGAGGCCCCGACTGTTGCACTCGACGCAGAAGAGCTGCCTGACGCCACGCTCATCAGCCATTTCGACGGCGGAGAGCTGGACGCCGCATTCGGCTTCGGCTGGATGGGCACCAACGACCAGATGGCCGGCGGCTCGTCTGTGGATTCCCACAAGCTCGTTGAGGGAGGGGCAGGCGGCTCGCCTGGCGCCCTCGAAATCACCGGTGAGATCCGTGCGGGTTTCGGCTTCCCGTGGTCCGGCGTGATGTTCTTCCCGTCATCCACGCCCATGCAGCCGGTGGACCTTTCGGGCCGCACACAGCTGGTGTTCCACGCTCGCGGCGACGGCCGAAGCTACAACGTCATGCTCTTCTCAGGCCCCACCACGTCAGGCATCCCCAGCATCCAGACATTCGAGGCCGGTCCGGAATGGAAGGAGATCACCCTGCAGCTCAGCGATTTCTCCGGCTCAGACCTGGCATTGCTGCGCGGAATAGCGTTCACCGCCGGCCAGCCTGCCGGCGAGTTCAGGTTCCTCATCGACCAGGTGGAGATTCGGTAAGCGAACGGCGATGACGGGTGGTGGCTTCCCGGCTCCAGGGGGGCCGCGCCCGTCCTTCCGCCCCGGCACTCTCCCCGAAGTTCCCGATTCGAATGCTCACCGGCGGAGCAACTGCCCGAAGCGGCGGATGGCACGTCGCAGCGGGGAAATCTCACATTCCGGTATTCCGCAGTAACTTGCGTTGGGCCACTAGCGAGCCCCTCGGCATTTCTACGCTCACGTCAGCATTCGAATGATGTCTCAACGCCGAAAGCAGGAGCTTGTGTACGTAGGGATAAAGTACACCGTGCTCGCGCTCGACCGCGCCACCGGAATGGAAGTGTGGCGAACGAAGCTGCCGAAGGTGCGCTTCCGCTCGGGAGAGTTCGTTGGGCTGGCGCTGGACGGAGATGCGCTGTTCGCCACCACCAGTGGCGAGGTGTTCTGCCTGGACCCTGCTACGGGCGGCGTAAGGTGGCACAACCAGCTTGCCAAACTGGGTGTGGGAGTGGTGAGCGTGCTTCCGGCCTCCACGGCGGAGCCTGCCCGACTCACGTCCTCGCCGCCGGCAACTGTTGCACAGATCCTGGCGGCGAAGCGCCAGGCCGCCGCGTCCTGAGCGTGACCAGGGCCGCCATGGCGGCACTCTGCATTGCCGTGGCGTCAGGCACCGCGGCCGGCGCCCAGGAGGCAAGGGCCGTCGTCACGGTCTCTGAGATTCTTGCCAATCCGCACGCCGCGCCCGATTCCACGGGCGAATGGATCGAGCTGCAGAACCACTCGAACACCGCGGTCAACCTGCGCAACTGGATCGTGCGCTCCGGCAACGATCGCCCGCACCGGATTCGCGACAACCTCACCATTCAGCCGCGCGGCTATCTCACACTCGGCCGCAGCACCAGTCGGTCCGTAAACGGCGGTGCGCCGGTAGCCTACTCCTGGGGCGCCGACATCGCGCTTGCGAACGGATTCGACTGGGTGGTGATCGCGTCGCCAGACGGCGCAACGGCCGATTCCGCCGCGTGGCGCAGG
Source organism: Gemmatimonadales bacterium (assembly GCA_035306065.1). Classification (GTDB taxonomy): domain Bacteria; phylum Gemmatimonadota; class Gemmatimonadetes; order Gemmatimonadales; family Gemmatimonadaceae; genus JBBQHX01. Next base: position 3,167 of record DATGOL010000016.1, read on the forward strand.
CCGGTACGCGGTGTTGCCACCGGCCGCATCCCTGGCGCACCGCTCGAGCCGGACGCCGATAGTGACGCGTGGATTACCCAGACTCCAGCATTCGGCCAGGGTGACCTCGGAACTCCCGGTGCACCGAACGTGGGAGATCGCTCTCTGGCAGCCTACCGAAATGCTGCGTCCGTCAGCGCCGCGGCAGGCCAGCATGCGCGCTACACGAACCAGAACAGCGATCTCGTGGTCCGAATTCTGGACGTGGGTCAGGGCGACGCGACGCTCATCAGCAATGGCTCCGGTATCGCGCTCATTGACGGCGGCCCGGACGCCTCACGGCTGGGCCATCTCCTCGACTCGCTTGGCATCCGCGACACCGTTGTGGACCTCGTTGTCGCCACTCATCCACACGCGGATCACTACCTTGGCCTTCAGGCGCTTTTCGACACACGCCGGGGTATTCGCGTCAGGCGCTTCGCAGAGAACCTGGACACGTCGCCGAACGCCGGATTGAGAAGACTGCGCGATTCCGTGTCAGCACGCGTACGGCGCAACGAAACCATGCTGGTGGATACCGATGACCCGTGCAGTTCGGGCGTTCCCACCTGTACATTCCTGCTCGCTGGCGGTGCCCGGCTGCAGCTGCTGCGCCCGCCACCCCATGCAGTCGAGCCGAACGATCGGTCGGCAATCGTCAGGCTGCTCGCACCGGATTCGACAGCCCTCACCATGTGGCTGGCAGGCGACGCCGAGCACAGTGCCATAGACTGGATGCTGCACACCGCCGGCTATGACACGTCACCCGGAATGCGCGCGCACATCGTGACAGCCAATCACCACGGCAGCTGCGACGGCATCAGCAACGAACTGCTGTCACGCCTCACGCCGGAATGGATCGTGATGCAGCTGGCTGCACGCAACGACTACGGATATGTGCACGAGCAGACCAAGAGCCTGCTGCGCAGGCGCGGTGTGCGCTGGTACCGTACGGACATGAATGGAACGGTTACCATCACGGCCAGTGGAAACCGCCGCACGATTGTGCCGAGCCGGGGCACAGCGAATGAATCCGGCCCCGCCGACCGCCACTCGACGCAGCGCACCTGCCGCTGATTGCCCGCTCGTAGTGCAGAGAACCTGAGCCTCCGGCACCTCCCGAGCCCCTGACTCAGTCGGGCATCGGCTCCACACGCACGTATGCCGCACGACCGGGGCGCGTTCCAAGCCACGCTCGCGCCGCCGTTGCCAGCAGTATCAGCAACCCGCCGAGTATCACGCGCACGCCCGGCTCCTCGCCGTGCACCAGCCAGCTCCACACGGGATTCAGGGCAGGCTCCGCCAGCAGTATCAGAGACGCCTCGAACGCCGCCACCGCACGCAGCCCTCGCACCACACAGAAGTACGCCAGCCCGATCTGGATCGTTCCCAGGTACATGATCAGGCCGAAGTCCACGGTGCGAACATGCTCTACCGGAAACGCCATGGGCAGGCATATGACACAGGCCACCAGGTTCCCAAGCACCACGGTAGCGAGCGGCGCTGTTGCCGCCTCATCACCACTGCTCAGCCAGCGCAGGCCCATCACCGTGCATGCCCAGAAAACGCCGCACAGTATGGCCAGCACGTTCCCAAGCATCGGGTTCGGTGCCGTTGCGCTGGACTCGACTCGTCCGGTGAACACGAGCCCAAGCCCGGCCGCCACTGCAACCATCACCATCACATCCGTACGCGTAACCCGCTCCTTCAACAGGAACGGCGCGGCCAGCAGGATGTAGAGTGGTGCCGCCGACTGCAGGAAAATCGCGTTCGCCGACGTGGTCAGCTTGTTGGCGAGCACGAACAGCACCATGGTGCCCGCATAGATCACGGACACAGCCAGGGTCTTGCGCGTCCATCCCTTGAGCGCAGCAGGCACCAGTAGCGCAACGGCGAGTGCGGCTATGCCGGACCTGAAGGACGCAACCTGCCAGCTTGTAAGCTCGGTGGCCTTGATTGCCGCACCACCGGTGGAAAAGAGGACCGCCGCAATGAGCAGCTGAAAGCGGCCGGCGGAAGACGACATCTGCAGCTCGGATAAGGGTTGAAACGCCGAGCTGAAGTCTATGCGATTCCGTTATCCGCCGGTGGGGGGGTCAACCTTTGCGTCCCGCGCGCGACGCTCCTCCATCAGTCGGCGCATGGTCTCCACCTGCCCCGCCGACTCCTCGTACGCCGCGCGCGTTGCCTCTTCGTCCAGCTCGATCGTAATGCTGGACCTCGCCGCACCCCGGTGGTGCCGAACCGCCAGCACATCCCCCTGCATCGCGGCCGTCGGAAGCATCCAGCGAGGGATCGTGGTAACCTGACGACCGTCCACCTCGATGGCGGCGGAGTCATCCTCGATTGCGTCTACCGTCCAGATGTGCCGCGATTCGTTCATGGCAATCTCCCGATGCAGGCAGGCTGCAATCGCTCGCAGCCTGCCAAGGTTGCCCGAAGATACACCTGAAACGGGAGGTGGCTACACCCCCGCGCCTTCCCTCACTTCACCCGAACGGGAATATGCGTTCCGCACATACTCGAGCATCATGCGCTGGGTATTGAAGTGGCTTCCGTTAATCGCAATCGCGTTGCGCATCACGCCTGCGTACGCGTAGGGCATGCCGTAGAACATCGGAACCACCGTGCGCTCCAGCTTCAGGTAGAGCTCCTCGATATCGCGCTGGGGATCCCGAGGATTGCGCTCGTCCTCGCCAATGCTCCAGCCAGTGGTGCCCTCGAAGCAACCCTCAACCCACCATCCGTCCAGCACGGACAGGCTTGGCACTCCATTCAGTGCCGCCTTCATGCCGCTCGTGCCGCTCGCCTCGAGCGGCGGCATGGGGTTGTTGAGCCAGAGGTCCGTGCCTGACGTGAGCAGCGCACC
>DATGOL010000017.1:0-4395 GCA_035306065.1 Gemmatimonadales bacterium
CGTTGCGCCATCGAGAACGCCCTCCGCGGTTCTGCGATCCTTACGCGTGTGAAGGAACGTCACTGGGCAATGTTGTACTAAAAGCAGTACTTGGTACCGGGTAGGCAGTATGTAAGTAATGAGGGGCGTCCGTCGTCGGGCGCCCCTCTTTCTGTTGCGGGGGGTTCTGGCGGTGCACAACCGCCTAACCCCTAACCCCTGTTCCTAGTACCGACGATTCCTCTCATAAATCAGATTCCTGGGCGTGAAGCGCCACTCATGCTTGCGTGACACAGGATTCTCCTGGCCCGGAGGTGCCACCCGGGAGCGCAGCTGCAATGCAATGCGTACGCCGGCCAGGCGATCGAATGCCCTGTCAGGATCGGCAGGATCCGCTTCATCCGCTTCAGCTCCGTCAGTGAAGATCAGCTTGGCGTCGAAGGAGTCCACGCCGGTGGCCGCAACATGCCCGATTGCGTTGCCCTGGTCGTCCACTCGCTCCGCACGGATGAGCGTTTCTCCGTCCAGCCACCACGCCACCATGTCCACCTTCTGGATCGTGGTCATGGTGGGGTCCAGGCGGTAGCCATCCGAGAAGTTCGCCGCGTGATGCATTATCTCCGTACGGCCGACATTCGAGAACCGCACCTCTGCCTCATCCGCGCTCTGAGTCACGCTCTCGATCACAACGAGACGGCGAGCAGAGCTCGTTGTGAGCACCGCGAGGTCGCCCTGCTCCAGCTCCACGTCCTCGCCCGCGGGACGGATGAAGTCCACACAATTGGCGGCGCACGTTCCACCTGCAGGCATCGGACGTGACGTCCCCACTGGAGTTGAAATGGTGTACGGCCGAGCCGGCGTGCCTGCTGTCGGAACGCTCAGTATCACGATGGTGTCGTTGCGTACCGAGAGCGCACCGTGCGCTGCAGTGCTTTCCAGCTCCACTCCGGTGAACGCCAGGTCGCGCTCCAGCGACATTCCAACGAACCTTGCCTGACGCGATACACCTTCGCGGACCTCGGCACCGCGCATGGAGCGCATGGTGGATATCGCGATTGCGCTGGCACTCATCAGCAGTGTCACACCTACTATCAGTGCGATTACCACCTCGATAAGCGTGTGGCCACGGCGCTCGAGCCGCTGATTCACACCGCTTCTGCAACCACTGGGATTATTCATTGTGGATGCTCTTGTAGATGTAGGTGACTATCTCCACAGGCTCCGATCCACGCGCGTCCTTCACCGATACGATCACGCGAAGAAGGTTGTCCTCCTCCTCACTCACCGTGAGCGTTCGCACGTATGCACCCGTGGCACTGGGCTTTCCCTCATCGTCGAGAGCCAGGGCAGGTTCCGTCGTCAGGCCCTGTGGATTCCGCGCCCGGACCTCCTCTACGTAAGCGCGTGCGATCTCGAGCGACTTGCTTCGCATTCCGGAGTTGGTCTGGGCAGCGATAATCGCTGAGTTCGATCTCGCGACCGCAATCACACCAACTATCAGAATTGCCGCTGCAATCAGTACGGAGATGAGTGTGAAGCCATTTCTCTCACCTATTGCCGACCTGCGGATGCGCCTCCTGCTCGTTACTCCCAACGATCTCCTCGCCATACCCACACCTCGAACGCGCCTGAAGGAGCGATGCGAACGGCCGAGACGTGTTCCGGTGCGTTCACATGCGCCAGGTAGATGACACCCTCCGTTCCGAAGGGGTCAGTAGTGCCGCGTGATGAGAGAACCACACGCGAATTCTCCAATGCCACTGCGGATGAGAGCATTGTGCCCATGAGACCGACACTCGCGCTCCCGGTGGAGAAGCGTACCCCGGGATCGAGTGCTCTGCCGCGAAACACGCGAAGGGAGTCCACCTCGGCCTGCGACAGCACAAAGGCCGAGTCACCGTTCACATCCATATAGGCGTCGTAGCGGTGATTGGTCTCGTCGAACTGCATCATCACGAACGTTCGTGACGCGAGTGCCCTCGTGCGCACGAGTTCCATGTCCTGTACGAGCACCTGGGCAGCGCCGCGTACCTGCATTCCCGGCGACACCCGGAATCGCGGCACCACGATGGCCATGGCCACCCCGATCATGATGAGCACAACCACGAGCTCGATGAGTGTCACGCCGCGTCTGGCACGGGACGAATGCGTGATAATATCCGCCTGCCACACGCGTGGCGAATTCGTGATGGGACCCGCCTGCCACACGCGTGGCGAGTTCGTGATGGGACAGCGCGGCAAGCGCGCAATGGAACCCGCATGCCACGCCTGTGCCGATCGCCTGAAACGCCCGGTTTGCGTCACGCTCGTGGTATGTTCCCGAACCGGTGCGCACAGCACGCTCGCCGCGCTCGCATCGTCAGGCTGACCCTGATATGACCGCATCAGAATACCGGCCTGAACGCGGTTTGCAGCACGCTACCCACCGTTGGCGTTCCCGGCGGCAGGTTGCGAGGGTCCTGGAAGCGAAGGTCAAACTCCCAGTCGCGGATCGGTGCGTTGTAGTACTCGCCCGTAGTACGCCACCGGCGCTGCGCTGCATACTGGGACTGGAACAGCGACACCAGAGACCCACGGTACAGGAACTTCCTTCCGCTCCAGCTCTCCAGGAATCGCGGGAAGTTCTCGAGTCCTCCACCGTAGTTGCCGTTGGCCTCGTTGGGCGGGTTGGTGGGCGTGGGCCCGCAGATACCCGTTTTCCAGTCGCATGGGGTTGCCGAGTGCCCGGCAGCAACTGCGGCATACACATCCATGGCAGACGCCGTACGCAGCGCACTGGTGCCCTGCTTGGAGTCATCCCAACTCGGCGACAGGAAAGTGATGGCATCGCCGAGGAGCGATGCCGGCTGCCAGCCGATGGTGTTGAAGTCATCCTGTACATAGAGCGGCCGATCGCTGGCGATAGTAATCGGTCCTGGCAGTCTCGACCCGTTCCTCACGCGAAGTGCGGAATAACGTGAACCACTGTTCACGAAGGTCACGTACAGGATCTCGACATCGCGTCCCGAGCTCGCCGCAATCCAGGAGCGCAGCGCACCGACATCGAGGTTCAGGACGTCTACCCACCTCTGCTCTCGCCTGTCGTAGAATGCGGACTTCTTTCCCGAGAATATGCCGGTGCACTGGGATGCGTTCGGGGTTCCAAGAGAACCCTTCCGAACCCACTGGTAAGCACCGCTCGTCAGGGCCGGGCAGATGTTGTCGATCTGACTGACATCCACCTGAATGTACCAATCGGCCTTCCACGCGAACTTCACATCTCTCGTGTCTGCGTCGTCACTGCCGTATCGCGGCTGGATCATCGCAATCGGCGGTACTCCGGTGGGAAGTGGAAGCCGCAGGTCCGACACCGAGTGCGCATCCGTCATCAGCCTGGAGTCGAAGTCCCTGAGGCTGTTTGCGCGGAAGGTTGCCGGATCACTTGCAGACTCACTGTCGAAGGTGAGCGCGACCTCGCTGCCTGACGCGTCGTTGATGTAGACACCATTCAGCTTCTCGGTGTTGTTCTTGCGCCGGTGGAACAGCTTCCCCGGTGTGGTGATGAGCGACTGGAAGTACAGCGTGTTCGAACTGAGGTACAGATTGCCGTTCGTATGTACCCATCCCTCGAAGAACATGTTGGCACCCGGATGGATCTCCAGGTCATCCTGATAGAATACGCCGAACTGAAAGAGAGGAATTGACTGCGCATTCACGCGCACAACCACGCTGGCGCTGTTCATATTCTCGTCGCGAGCGCTAACCGCGATCTCAACCGGCTGATTCAGCGCAAAAAGACCTTTGAAAGTTCCGCTCTGGATCGTGCGAGCTTCGGCTGCGCCGGTGTAGGTGACATCGAGCTGCTCAAAGTCGAAACCATCCAGTTCGGGAGTCTTCAGAGCGTCAATCTCGGTTTGGCGAAGTACGCCATCCTGCATCGCCAGTTCGAGCTGGGCCATGATTGCATCGGCCCCTGCTTCGGCAGCGTGCTGGACACGCGCGCCCCGGTAGTCCACGCCAGTGGTACGCTGCGTGGTAACCACCCAGGTGGTAGCCAGTGCCACGATGGCACCAACCAGAATCATGACAACGAGAGTGGACTCGAGTGCGAAGCCCGGCCTGTTGGCCTTTGCTGCCCCTGCTGAAAGTCGTGAAGTGCGGAACATGTCGCGCCTCCCCTGCCACGGCTGTAGGTGTGGCCTGTGATGGCAGCGACGGCCGGGTGCTGCGTTTTCCGGTAGACATCGCTGACTGGTCGCCTGGTGCCTTTCAGCTCCTCCAGGTCGTTCCATCGCAACTGCAGACGAGCCCGCCGTCGGGCTCCGGATGCAGCAGCGCTGCCAGTCCGACGAGCCCCGAGTAATTCGGTAACACCGATGCGTATACGCTACACGGACCTGTGTCGAGCTATAGCACGGCTGCTCGCCACCTTTACAG
>DATGOL010000018.1:0-13062 GCA_035306065.1 Gemmatimonadales bacterium
AGGAATGTCTGCGTTAGGCGAATGGCGCACGGACGATGGGCTCCCTGGCGAACCCGGCGCCGCATCGGGGAACACCAGTGGCGAACGCCCGGTCGCTCGTGAGGCGGCGGGCGTTCCGGATGGCAGATCGCGCACCGCACCCGTCGGCTCACTCCGCAGCGCACCGCCACCCGCCTGCTCTCCGGTCAGCACGCCGTCCAGCACGTCCCGCATCTCCCTGGCGCTATCCCATCTGTCCGCAGGGTCCTTTTCCAGCGATCGCTCCACGGCCAGCGCCAGCGTGGCGGGCAGGTCCGTACGGATCTCGTGCAGCGGCCGCGGACGATCGCTCACGTGCTTCATGAGCATCGATGCCGTAGTCCTGGCCTGGAACGGCACAACGCCGGCCAGCATCTGGTAGCCCACCACCCCGAGCGAGTACAGGTCGCTGCGCGCATCAACATCACGCTCGCCCATTGCCTGCTCAGGCGACATGTACGTGGGCGTTCCCACCGCAATACCGGTCATCGTCAGGCGAGTTCCTCCCTCGGCCGCACGCGCAATGCCGAAGTCCGTTACCATTGCCCGACCTGTGTCGCGCTCGATGAGAATGTTGTCCGGCTTCACGTCACGGTGAATTACCCCGCGCGCATGTGCGTAATCCAGTGCGTCTGCCACATCCCGCAACACCTGCCTCACGAACTCCGTCGGCGGACGCGACTCGCGATGCAGGCGCGCGGCCAGGCTTTCGCCCTCCACGAGACCCATCGCAAACCACACCAGGCCATTGCCCTCATCAACGCTGTAGATGGGGACGATGTTCGCATGGCTCAGCTGAGCCGCCGTCTGAGCCTCACGAAAGAATCGCTGGCGAACCTCCGACCGGAACGCCAGCTCGGGAGGCAGTACCTTGAGCGCCACATGACGCCGAAGCCGCACATCGCGCGCACGATACACTACCGCCATTCCGCCGCGGCCTATCTCCTCCAGCAGCTCGTAGCGCTTACCAACCGCGGGCCCTACTTGCTCGCGCAGGCGCTCGCCATCGCTCACAGGCACGGAAGCTCCTCCCGCATCGTCAGCAGCCAGGCCCGGTCCGGAGTTGCCAGGCCCTCCACCAGCATCTCGTTCGATCACGCCCGCGGCGCGGTCTGCGCACTTGGGCGCAGCGTACGGCTACTCACTTCTCTCTCTGCCGAGAGTATGCCATCCATGTCGTTGGCAATCTGCTGAGCGTGCTCCACCAGCGTGGTCACCTGCTGATAGCTGCGACTCCCCACTTCCATGCGGGACAGGTCGAGCCTCAGGTTTCGCAGGGCAAGCAGGCAACTCTCGAGCTTCTCCCGCGTGGTGTCGCGACGGTTCTCGCGATCCACCGCGGCGCGCCGATCGCGCTTGAGGAAAGCCAGCCGACGAATGCGCTGCTCGCTCGCCGCACCCTCATGCGGATTCGCCTGGGCCTCCAGGTCCTCGATCTCGGCGTTGATGCGTTCGAGCGCGCCAGGCACAGCCGCACGCTCCAGATCGCTCAACTGCTGCGCAAGACCTGCCGCACGATCCGCCAGCTGCGACGCCGTCTCCGAAAAGTCAGGCAGGCTCTGCCTGTCCGATGCAGGCAGCATATTCCAGCGCCTGGCAACGTCATCACGGTCCTGAAACGCAGTTCGAACTCGTTCGCCCAACGGTCCGCTCAGCCCGATAAGCGCCCTGGCTGGCGTGCCCTGAGACGAAGCCAGCGCCGTTCGCTCCGCAAGCATCCGCGCGCGCTCGCGTTCACGAACGACATGCCGCTTGTCCTTGTCGAACAGCGCACGCGCATCGTCCACCGTTTCGGCTGCCATGTCGAAGAACAGCCTGTCTCGCGGCTGCTTGAACACGTCCCGCCAGTCGTAGCCCTCCGTCCACAGGCGCGCATACCAGTACGCCATCAGCACGGTCCAGAACATCGTTATGCCTAGTACGTCTGCGCCGCCGAATAGCGAGATAACGAGGAACACGGCGTTCACCGCCACGTAGAACACCACGCGCCTGCGGTACTTCACGACTTCCGGCAGGTTCCAGCGCTCGCGCTCCATTTCGGTGGGAGCGTACACGTTCGGCAGCGGCTGCTGCACCTGCGCAATGCCGCGCACTACACTGTTCACGCTGGCCATGGCGCGAGGCTCGGCTGCCTCGGGCGCGGCCTGAACCGTGCGTGAATCGAGTGCCTGGAGAACCTCGGTGGCGTCTTCGAAACGGCGAGCCGGGTCCTTTTCCAGCAGCCGCATGACGATGCTCGCGAGGTCCGGCGGTACGTCCGGCACTCGCTGGGAAACGGGCGTCGGCATTTCCGAGATGTGCTTCACGAGCAGTGCAGGCGTGCTGTTCGCCACGAACGGTGGCTCGCCGGCAAGCATCTGGTAGCCCACCACCCCGAGCGAGTACAGGTCGCTGCGGCCATCGATCTGCTTGTCGCCCGCTGACTGCTCAGGTGACATGTAAGCCGGCGTGCCTATCGCCATCCCGGTTGCCGTCAGGCGGGAATCTCCCTCCGTTATCGCTCGCGCAATGCCGAAGTCGGTAACCATCACGCGACCATCTTCCTCGGACATCAGAATGTTGTCCGGCTTGATGTCGCGGTGGATGACTCCGCGCGCGTGTGCGTATGACAGCGCGTCAGCCACTTCGCGCAGCACCCGGCGAGCGTCTTCCCCGTCCAGCCGCTCACACTGGTGAAGCCGCTGGCCAAGATTCTGGCCATCCACGAATCCCATCACGAAGTACACCAGGCCTTCGCGCTCGTCCACGCTGAAAATCGGGACGATGTTCGGATGGCTCAGCTGGGCAGCGGTCTCGGCCTCCTTCAGGAAGCGAGTACGAATTTCGCTTCTGTACGCCAGTTCGGGTGGCAGAAGCTTGATCGCCACCAGGCGCTTGAGTCGCAGATCCCGGCCAAGATACACGATACCCATGCCGCCACGCCCGATTTCGCGGACCACTTCGTACTGCGACGCAAGCACCCTTTCGATGCGCGCCTGCAGTTCGCTATCCGACGACGAGACAATGGGATCGGGCACTCGCAGGGTCCAGCGTGGAGGTAGATGGAATAGTGTAGCACGAGCCGTCACCGAGGGAAAGGACACCGCGGCGTGGCACCGTTCCAGGGTGCCCTGTGCTGGACGTCGCGCCGTTTTGTCAGCACACTACGTCACCTCGGCGGCAAAAAGTTGCAATTGTCGGCCGCAACGGCGTGAAACAGGCGGAATGAAAGACGCAGAATGAGGGACAATCGTGGTCGCGACACCTCGCGTGCCCCAATCCCCATGACGACAAGCCAGGACTCGACAATGGCCCAACGGCAGACACTTCCCGTTCTTCCACTGCGGGGAACGGTGATTTTTCCGGGAATCAGCCACCCCATTTCTGCGGGGCGGCCAGGGACCCTTCGTGCCATCGAGGCGGCTCTCAAGGGTGACCGCCTCGTTTTCGCCGTCGCACAGCGCGACAACAACGACGAACCTACGCCCGAAATTCTCTACTCCATGGGAGTGGTTGCTCGCATCGGGCAGATCCAGCGCGGCCTGGGCGGCGTGCAGCTGCTCCTCCAGGGCGAAGAACGGGCAACGTCTCTTCAGTACACCACCACGGACGGGTATCTCAGCGCGGTAGTGGTCACATCGGAGGAGATGGCGCCGCTAAGCGGTGGCGACTCCGCATTCGATGCCCTTCACAAGGAGACGCGAGAGCGCGCGGCAGAGCTCGGCGAACGCCGCGGCCTGCCCGAGGAAGTCGTTCACCAGGTACTGGACTCGGTAGACGACCCCGGCAAGTTCGCTGACCTGGTGGCCGGATACATTGACCTCACGGTGCCCGAAAAGCAGGGGCTGCTCGAGACGCTGAGCGTGGAGGAGCGACTGCGGCGCGTGCTGGTCCATGTGCAGCGGCAGATCGGCATGCTCGAGGCACAGGAGGACATCAAGACCCAGGTACAGGAGGAACTGGGCGAGCGCCAGCGCGAGATGTACCTGCGCGAGCAGCTCAAGGCCATCCAGAAGGAGCTGGGCGACGAAGACTCCAGCAAGGAGATCGAAGAGCTCCGCGAGAAGCTGCTGCAGCTGGAGCTGCCTCGTGAGGCGCGAGCCGAGGTCGAACGCGAACTCGGGCGGCTCGAGCGGGCCGGCCGTGAATCCATGGAAGCGCAGGTCATTCGCACTTACCTGGAATGGATTGCAGAGCTGCCCTGGAACGATCGCTCCGACGACCAGCTGGACCTGAAGCATGCAGCCATAACGCTCGACGAAGACCACTACGGCCTGCAGGACGTGAAGGATCGCGTGCTGGAGTTCCTTGCCGTGAGGCAGCTGCGAGCCCAGGAGCTTGCCGAGGAGATGGAGAAAACAGGCGAGGTGCCTGTGGCGAAGCTTCGTGAGCGCCGGGAAGACGCAACTCCCTCGCTCCGCCCGGAGGATGATGACGACAGGCAGATAACGGACACGAAGGAAGCGAAGTCCCGCGCTATGGCGAAGGGGCCCATTCTTCTGTTCACAGGACCGCCGGGAGTGGGCAAGACGTCCATTGCCAAGTCCATCGCACGGGCCCTTGGCCGCGAGTATGTGCGTGTTGCACTTGGTGGTGCGCGCGACGAAGCTGACATTCGCGGACACCGCCGCACCTACGTTGGTGCAATGCCGGGCCGGATCATCCAGGGGATGAAGCAGGCAGGCACCAAGAACCCCGTGTTCCTGCTTGACGAAGTGGACAAGCTCGGCCAGTCGTTCCAGGGCGATCCGTCCAGCGCGCTGCTGGAAGTATTGGACCCTGCCCAGAACGACACTTTCACAGACCACTACCTCGGTATACCGTTCGACCTCAGCGAGGTGTTGTTCATCGCAACCGCCAACTTCCCGCAGAACATTGCCGGTCCGCTGATCGACCGCATGGAGGTGGTTGAGTTCTCGGGCTACACGGAGAGCGAGAAGGCGGAGATAGCAAAGAAGTACCTCATTCCGCGCCAGCTGGAGGAATCCGGACTGGGAGGAAAGCGCGTGAGCTTCAATGACGACGCGGTGCTGAGCATCATCAGCCGCTACACGCGGGAAAGCGGCGTGAGGCAGCTGGAGCGCCAGGTTGGTGCGGTTGCGCGAAAGGTTGCACGTCGCATTGCGGGCGGTGACCAGTCGGTGCTCGAGGATGACGTGATCGATGCCGACGAGGTGCGCGAACTTCTCGGACGACCGCGCGTGCATCCGGAGCGTGCCAAGGAGGAGAACGAAGTAGGCATCGCAACCGGCATGTACTACACGCCGATGGGTGGCGACATCATGTTCGTGGAGGCATCAGTTCGCAGGTTCTACGGCCATCGTCCCGCAGACGAAGGAGCCGTATCGGGGTCTCCGTCCAGCGGGCCGGTGAGCCTGATCCTTACCGGACAGCTGGGTGACGTGATGAAGGAGTCGGCAAGGGCTGCCTTCACCTATGCCACCAATAACGCAGAGAAGCTCGGTATTCCGCGTGAGCGGCTCGGTGCCATCGAGGCGCACATTCACGTACCGGCCGGAGCAATCCCGAAGGATGGTCCGTCTGCGGGAATTGCGATTGCGAGCGCGCTCGTGAGCGAGATGAGCGACAGGCCCGTGCGGAAGGACGTGTCCATGACCGGCGAGATAACCCTGCGTGGTCGTGTGCTGCCTATCGGTGGCGTGAAGGAGAAGGTGCTGGGTGCACACCGCGCCGGCATCAAGGAAGTGATCCTGCCGAAGGCGAACGAGGCAGACATCGAGGACGTTCCGGAAGAAGTGCGCAACGTGCTCTCGTTCCATTTCGTGGAGAATCTGTCCGAGGTGCTGGCGATTGCGCTGGCGCCTGAGGGAGCGAGTGCCGAAGCACCGGAACTCGCCACGGTATAAGCAGGCCAGTTGCCATTCGGGGCCTGGCGCGCGAGTGACGCGTGCCAGGCCCCGAGTGCTTTCGCCTACTGCCATCCAACTCCCCAACACCTGACACCTGACACCTGGCCCTCATCAGAACACCACCGGTCCTGCACGGAATAACACCCACGGGCTCGCACGCATGCGCCCCGGCTCTGTTCCGTGAAGAAAGTACTCCGTGTACACCCGTGACTCAGGCGTGAACTCGTTTGGCGGCTGTCCGGTTTCCCGATCGAGCTGTACGGCAAGCACCGATGGCGGCGGCTCCCAGTTGCCAGCCTCACGACCCGCGTACCAGGCAGCCATCATTCGCCCGAACACCGGCGCTGCGATAGTTCCTCCCGCAGCGCTCGACCCCATCGGACGCGGCTGATCGAAACCGAGCCACACCGCAGTAACCAGTTCCGGAGTCATGCCCACGAACCACACATCGGTGTTGTCGTTCGTAGTGCCCGTCTTGCCGGCAGCAGGCACGCTCGCCGGCAGGAATCGGCGCACAGACGTTGCCGTTCCGCGATCCACCGCCTCTCGAAGCATGTCTCGCACCATGAAGGACACGCCAACGTCGAGCGCAGCCACCGGACCGCGCACGTCAGGCTGCCACACCACCCTTCCCTCCAGGTCCTCCACGCGCAGCACGAACCGCGGGTCCATGCGCACACCACCGTTGTCGAAAACCAGGTACGCGGCAGCCATGTCCAGCGGCTGCACGACGCTGGCACCGAGCGCACTGGACGGATAGGGAGCGATCGGTGAATCCAGCCCGGCTGCGTATGCGGTAGCGGCCACTTCATCCATTCCCAGCTCCGTGGCCAGGCTCACGGCCACCGGATTGCGCGATCTCACCAGCGCCTCACGCATGGTGAGCATTCCGAGAAAGCGGTTGTCGGCGTTGGTGGGCCTGTAGATGCCGCTGCCTGGAACCGGAATGGAGATGGCGGTGTCTCCGACCATCGTGTTCGGAGGCATGCTGTCGGCGATCGCCGTTGCGTAGACGAACGGCTTGAACGACGATCCCGGCTGCCTGCGGGCGTCGATGGCGCGATTGAACTGTGACGCGCCGTAGTCGCGACCGCCGACGAGTGCACGCACGTGGCCTGACGATGCATCCAGCGAGACAACGGCACCCTGCAGGTAGTCGCTGCGTCCTTCCGTGCGGTTGGCAAACACGGGAAAGCGCCAGCCGGGCTGTGCCTCCAGCTCGCGGGTGGTTACCGAGAGAGCGGAGTCTGCAGCGAGCTGGAGAGCCGGGTCAATAGTGGTGAAGATGCGGAACCCGCCGGACCTCACGGGTACCCCGGCGCGCTCGGCCTGCACGCGCACGACATCGGTTACGTAAGGCGCGCGTACGGAGAATCCCCGTTCGGGGTGCACCTGAAGGGCCTCACGCTTGGCGAGCTCGGCCTGCTCGCGCGTAATCTGGCCCTGCTGTGCCATGAGGCCGAGTACGAGGTCGCGCCGCTGCTTTACCCGTTGTGGATACCGATACGGATCGTAGACTCCGGGTCCGTTGATGATCGCGGCCAGGGTTGCGGCCTCGTGCAGCAGCAGTCGTGCGGCAGGCTTGCCGAAGTAGTGCAGCGATGCCATCTCGATGCCGAACCAGTTGCGCCCGAAGTCCAGCTGGTTCAGGTATGCCTCGAGAATCTGCTGCTTGGTGTAGTTGCGCTCCATCTCGCGAGCTGCCTGCTGTTCACGGAGCTTGCGCGCCAGGCTCATGTCGCTGCGGTCAACAAGCTCCGGGTGCATGTTGCCCACGAGCTGCTGTGTTATCGTGCTGGCGCCTCGAACGTCACCCCGCGTGGCGGCGTCCTTGAGGGCGCCGGCGATGCCAACGAGGTCAACGCCATCATGCTCGTAGAACCGCTGGTCCTCAATGGCGATGAAAGCATCGCTCACGTAGCGCGGGAGTGATGCCAGAGGCACGTTCCATCTGCGCGCCGGGCCGAACTCGCCGATCAGCGACCCGTCCCGGGCCAGCACGAGCGTGGCCTGGGGCTGGGGAACCATCCGCCATGCCTCCGTCGTCTCCTGTGCGGCGGCCTGAGGCGCGACCGATGCCAGGAGCGCTGCCACGATGGCTGTACGGAGCGGTGTGCGTGTCGGATGGAACATGGAGTGACGTTGGAGACTGAAAGTTGAAATCTGAGTGCCTACTACTGAAGTCCGAATACTTTTAGGTATGCCCAACCTTGGAATCGCGCAAATCCGGCCGGTAAAGGCGGACTACAATGCCACTCTGGCTCGCCTGGAACAGCTGTTCGCGCAGCTTGCCACTGCTGAAGACAGGCCGCACGTCCTTCACCTGCCCGAGACCGCCCTCACGGGATACTTCCTCGAGGGAGGTGTACTCGACGCGGCCGTCACTGCCGGAACGCTGGCCGGAGATCTCGATGCCGCCTGGCGCCGTGCGCGTGGCGACGCCGAAATCACACTGGACGTTGTTGCCGGATTCTACGAGCAGTGGCGGAATACGCTCTACAACAGTGCGATCTATGTAAGGCTCGGCGACGAGGAGGGCGGTGACATCCTGCACGTTCACCGGAAGAATTTTCTGCCCACCTACGGCATGTTCGACGAGCAGCGCTATGTAGAGGCGGGGCTGGAGCTCAGTGCATTCGATACCCCCTGGGGCCGGGCCGGACTCCTGGTTTGCGAAGACGCCTGGCACTCGCTCACTGGATCCGTGCTCGCGCTGGACGGTGCCCAGATCGTGTTCGTGTGCGTGGCAGCGCCCGCGCGCGGTATGGGGCCCGGAGTGCCGGAAGACCCGACCGCCTCGGGCGACCCCCGGCGACGTCCCGCGAACGCGGTCCGGTGGGAGCGACTGGTGCGCGAGATGGCGGACGAGCATGGTGTGTTCGTTTCGATGTCGAATCTCGTGGGGAGCGAAGCCGGGAAGTTGTACACCGGGAGCAGTGCGTTGATCGGGCCGTCGGGCGACGTGCGGGCGCAGGCGTCCGCGGTTGACGAGCAGGTTCTGCTGGTGCGTGCGGACCTCGAGGATATTTCGAGGGTGCGTGCCGGAATGCCCCTGCTGGCGGACCTGAGAACGCGACTGCCGCACCTGGTGAATGCGCTCGAGCGTGTGGTGCTGCCAAGTGTTGGCAGTACCGGTGCGAGGTGGGACGCGGCGGCAGGTGTGGCTGGGGAATCGCGCGAGGTTTTGCCGGGCGGGAGTTCGCCGGTCGGGGCTGGGGCGGAGGAGGCGGGGGGTGCAGCGGTGGCGGCGGCGGGCGGTCATTCAGCCGGGGAAGCAGGTTCGGCGCCGTTCGTGCTCGTGCGGCAGGAGGGACACGGGCGCGGTGGGCCGCCGTCACTCGAGATCGACCCAGAGCTCCTGTCGGAGTGGCTGTGCAACTTCCTGAGAGACGAGATGCGCCAGCGTGGGTTTGACGAAGCGATCCTCGGACTCTCGGGCGGTGTGGACTCCGCCGTCACGGCGTTTCTTGCCGCCCGGTCACTCGGTGCGGAAAAGGTGCTCGCGGTGCGGATGCCGTATCGGACGTCGTCTGCCGAGAGCCTGGAGCATGCCCGCCTGGTGGTGGAGGCGCTCGGAGTACGGGAGCGTACCGTGGACATCACTGCCGCGGTGGACGGCTACCTGGAGCAGGAGCCGGACGCTGATGATCGCCGGCGTGGGAACGTGATGGCGCGCATGCGCATGGTCACGCTGTTCGACCTGTCCGCGCGTCACCTGGCCCTTCCGCTGGGCACCGGCAACAAGACGGAGCGTCTCATGGGCTACTTCACCTGGCATGCGGACGACGCGCCGCCGGTGAACCCGCTGGGCGACTTGTACAAGACGCAGGTGTGGGAGCTGGCGCGATACCTGGGAGTTCCGCTGGAGATAGTGGAGAAGCCGGCGACTGCGGATCTCGTGAGGGGCCAGACGGACGAGGGGGATCTGGGAATCAGTTACCCGAAGGCCGATGAGATTCTCAACTGGCTGCTGCACGGGTATACCGTAGCGGATCTGGAGGAGCGGGGTATGGATCCGAACGAAGTGCGGCTGGTGAGTCGGCGGCTGAATGGAACGCACTGGAAGCGTCGTGGGCCGACAGTGCCGGTGTTGAGTTCGAGTGTGATCGAGGAGTGGTATCGACGGCCGGTGGATTACTGACGTGTGGTGCGTGGCGAACTCGGCAGTAAAGCTGGGTTGCTGGTGGCGGAATACTCCCGAGGGTCTGTTCGAATATGAGTAATGAGGCGCCGTAAGAGGCTCGCGAGAAGTGGGTATTGCGTACATTGGAAACTTATGGTAAGTAGTAGTCGTGGGCGGCGACGCGGCCGATTACAGACGATATCAGTTGCGGCAGATCGAGCAGGTCGTGCAGCAGCAGGTAGCAGAAGTTTGGCGCGAACAACTGACCCATGGAGGAGTCCATGAAGCCCAACGCGCGGAAGTCAGATCTGGTTGTGGAGTTCGCAGGTTCTGACACTCTCGTGTATGACAAGCTTCGGGATGTCGCACATTCGCTCAACCCGGTTACCGGGTACGTGTTCCGGAATGCAGATGGAACGCGAACTATCGAAGAGCTGAGTGCGGACCTGAGCCGCGACACCGGGATTGAGGCTGATGCGGCATTGATTTCTGCGGCTCTCTGGGAGCTGCACAGGGTGAATCTGCTCGAAGGTGAAGCATTCGTACTGGAGGATGTCGCGAAGGCGGAAGTGAGTCGCCGTGAGGCAATCCGCCGCTTCGGGGTTGCAGCCCTTGCCGTGGTTGCCGTCACCACTATTGCTGCGCCTACTCCGGCCATGGCCAGGAGCTTTGGCGGAATCAATCCCGGCAAGTCGAAAGGCAAGGCACATGGTGGCCCACGGAAGGTGAATACTCGCCGCAACGGCCCTCGGAACAACCCTAACGCCGCAAAGCTCGTCAGCAAACTCAAGGACGTGCTCAGGAAGCTCTTCGGCTGATCAGGCTGCCAGTTTGCGAAGGCTGACCCCTCGTCAGGTGCATCCCTGACGAGGCACCAATCGGGACCGGAGCCATACGGCGCTGAAGCCGTTCGCTCCGGTCCGTGTTGCATTCAGGAGCCCTCCCGATGCCTGTCCTCGACACCACCACCAAGCCTGCGACAGGCAGGATTGACCTGCAGTGCCACGGCACTCGTATCGCTATCCGCTCCCGGAACGCACGCATTCTCGAACGGGTGCTCGGAAACCTCCCGCCCGGCGCTGCAATAGCCGAACGTGGTCGCCCTGACGTTCTGTATCGCGTCGTCGAGAGCACGAGCGGTCTCGACGCGGATTGCATCGTACTCGCCACGCGGCACGACCCTGACGAAGGCGGAAGGATTGCCAGGGTTTCCGACGAGGAGTCGGCCGCCGATTCACTTCTGCAGGACATCGAGTTTCGTATCGCCTTGCATGCCCCCACACGAGTCTTCATTCACGCGGCTGCAGTAGAGTGGCTCGGGCGCACGATCGTTCTTCCCGGCACCAGTCACTGCGGCAAGAGTACGCTCACGCTGGCATTACTTCGATCGGGGGCCAGATATCTCTCTGATGAGTTCACTATCCTCGATGAGGATGGCCACGTACTCGCGTTCCCGCGTCCGCTCCAGCTTCGTGAGGATCAGGGAATCCGGAGGATTTCAGCGACTCAGGTGGCCACGTCAGGCACGGCAGCGCTGCCGATGGGGCTGGTTGTCCGTACCTGGTATGAGAGCAGTGCCACCTGGGCGCCACAGGCGCTCGGCGCCGGCAGGACTGCACTGGCGCTGCTGGAGAATGCGGTTATTGCCCGCACTCGACCCCAGCTCGCATTGTCTCGCATAGCGAGGGCCCTCGCCGACGGTGCAACGGGCCTGATTGGTCCACGCGGCGACGCAGATGAGACGGCACAAGCGATTCTCGCGTGGGCGGCGCGGGAGTGGAGAGCCGGCGACTGCGCATGACATCGCCGTCTGCTTCTGCCGGAGTTTCTGATACTACGGCGCTCCTGCTTGCCGTACTGCGAGACGACACCGACCCGAACTTCCTGCTCTTATCGCATCATGAGTGGCGGGATCTGCTGGAGGCGGCGCGCAATCACCGCGTGGCCCCGCTCGTTTGGCACCGTATTGCGGAACGCAGCGCACTTGGTCAGATCCCTGAGTCAGCGGGCACGAGTCTGCACCGGCACTACCTGGCCGGCTGGCTCGGTGCACAGTCATGGCAAAAGCAGTTGGAGCAGGCACTTGCTGCTCTGCATGAGGGTGGCGTGCCAGCAATTCTCCTGAAAGGCGCGTACCTCGCCCGGCATGCGTACCCGGATGCGGCGCTCAGGCCGATGGGGGATATCGACCTGCTGCTTCCCGCCAGCCGAATGCGTGATGGCAGGGATGCACTGGAGCGTGTGGGCTACACTCTTCGCGATCCAGAGGAATGGAGAGCGTGGGAAATGCATCGAGAGCACCGGCATCCGCCGCCACTCGCTCGTGAGGGCTGCCTGTCGATCGAGTTGCATGATGTCATTGAACCCACCCACCAACCCTTCTCACTTCCGCTTCACGACGTCTGGTCGCGCGCCGCACCGGTCGACAGCCAACCCGGTTCCGCACTTGCGCTCTCGCCAGAGGACTTGCTGCTCCACCTGGCAACGCATATGGGTCGAAGCCACCTGCTTGGTTCGTCACTCGTGAGGGTATGTGACGTGGCATTCTGGTCCGTTCAATTCGGGGCAACCGCGGACTGGGATGCGGTCATGAACCGTGCACGGCAGTTTGGTATGCGCCGCTTCGTCTACACGGCACTCGAGTTGGCCAGGCGCAGTCTTGGTGCTTCAATTCCTGAAGAACCCCGCCGCGTTTTGCACTCGGCTGAAGACGATGCCGTGATCGAACACGCACTGGCGCTGCTCGCTGAGCACCGGACCATAATGTCGGGTTCTCTCTCACTCACTCGACCGGACAGGTGGGCACCATTACGATTTGCTGCCGCAGCCCGTGCATTGACACTTCCAACGAGTGCTATTCCCTCAGTCGTTACCGATGCAGATGAGGTGGGCGACCTCAGTATGGAAGTCGGGCGCCAGACACGTGGCACCGGCTGGAAGAGCCTGCTGCGCCTGCTGGGGAGCCCGAGCGAAGTACGCAACCTGCTTCGCGGAGCCGGTCGCGTACGTGAACTCCGATCCTGGGCAGACGATGGATAGGATGCCTGGGAGGATACGATGTCGGAGGTGTGC
>DATGOL010000019.1:0-4620 GCA_035306065.1 Gemmatimonadales bacterium
ATGTGCTGCTCCGCCCTGACGACGACTCCGCCGTGGCCGTGCGCGCGGCAGACGTGGTCATCAGCCAGTACTCCACCATGCTCGTGGAAGCAGCCGCCCTCGGCACACCTGCTGTGGCCGTGACTCTCAGCAGGAGAAGGAACCCCATCGACCTTTCCGACGAAGGCATTGCGGTGCCCGCCCGGCGACGGAAGGAGATTCTCCCTGCTATCCAGGCTGCACTGAACCGCTCGCCTGCCGAGACAGCCGCCGCACAGGCGGCCGCCGAGCGACTGATCGGGCCCTTCGATGGTGGCGCCACCGCGAGGGTGGCGGACCTTATCAGCGAGTTGCTTGCTCGATCGCCGGCAGATCCAGGAACTGCTTCTGGCGGGGAGTTTGCCAGAACTGCTCAGATGCCAGGGCATCCATGAACAACTCCGCGCTGCGGCCATCACCGAAATGCGTGGACGTTTCGAATCTCCCGCCCATGTCACGAAGGCAGTCCGCAAGCCTGGGGTCCTCCTCGCTCATGTCCGTGATGGACGCATGGCGAAAGCGATTGGACTGACGGCTGCCCAGATTGATGGTCTGCACGCCATACACCGGAGCCTCACGAATGCCTGCGCTGGAGTTACCCACTATCGCCGCGGACTCGCGCAGCAGCGTCAGGAACGCCTCGAAACGAAGGCTGGGCAGATGACGGAAACGTGAATCATCGTCCAGCCGCCTGAGCTGCGACATGATGATGTCGGATCCCAGGTCGTTGTTCGGGCTCACGACCACGAAGCTGCGCCCGCTCGCGAGCATCGCGTCCACAAGCTTGCGGGCGCGGCGCTCCTGGTGTGCCACCTCGGTGGTGACCGGGTGATACAACAGAATTCCGTAGTCGTCGAAGGGAATTCTGTAGTGTGCGCGCACTTCCTGGATCGCAGGAAGGTCCGAGCCGAGCATGACGTCGATGTCCGGCGAACCGACTACCCACACCGACTCCGCTCGCTCACCCATCTGGGCAAGCCTGCCGGCAGCTTCCGTATTCGCCACGAAGTGTGCGTGCGCCAGCTTCGACACGGAATGCCTGATGAGTTCGTCCACGGTTCCGCTGAGCTCTCCGCCTTCCACATGCGCTACCAGAGTGTTGTTGAGCGCACCCACGATGGCCCCGGCCAGGGTCTCCACGCGATCGCCATGCACCACCAGCAGGTCGGGCTTGCGCTCGCGCATCAGGTGCGAGAGACCATGGATGGTATTCGCCAGCGCCCCCTCCATGGAGGTTTCCGCGCTGGAGTCCTGGTTGTAGAACGGGAACACATTCGTGAAGCCGGCCTTGTAGATCTCGTTGATCGTGAGGCCGTAGCGAGCAAGCATGTGCATGCCCGTCGCAAAGATGGTTGACCGGAACTCCGGACGAGCCTCGACCCGTTTCATGAGCGGCTTCAGCTTCCCGAAGTCAGCTCGCGTTCCGGTGAGGAACACGATGTGCTTCCTTGAACTCATTGCGCTATGTCCGCGCTGGAAAGCTGACGGTTGGGATCTATGTCACGCGCGGCGATGCGACCAAGCAATGCCTCGAAGTCCTTCGCCAGGAATTCGCCCGTTCCCGGCCGCTTCACCCACAGGTTCTCGCGCGAAAACACCTCCCCTGCCCTCACCGGCGCGATGGTCACCACGGAGGCATAGGCAAAATCGATCGTGGGCTGTTCGTCTGGCAGGATGGCCTTGCTTCCCCCGAGCGCGGCAAAGATCGCATTCGAACCTGAAATCAGGTCGCGCAGCTCGGGCGGATCCAGCGAGATGGGTACGTCCGGCCCGGGCCATGACTTGTCGGACGTGAAGTGCTTTTCCAGTATGCGTGCGCCGAGCGGTACGGCAGCGAAGCATGTGTAGTTGCCGAGCGAATGATCGCTGAGCCCCAGCACGGCATCGGGAAACGCTTCCGCCAGCTCGGGGATGGCGCCGAGCCTGACGCGTTCGTACGGAGTGGGATACATGGACGTGCAGTGCAGCAACCCGAATGGCACCCCCGCATCACGTAGTATCTGTACCGACGGACGCACGCTCGCAATGTCGTTCATGCCCGTGCTCAGGATTACGGGCTTGCCGAACGACGCAATGTGCGAAATAAGGGGGTAATTGTTGCATTCGCCCGAGCCGATCTTGTACGCAGTTACGCCCATCCCTTCCAGGCGGTCCGCTGCCGCACGTGAGAACGGGGTTGACATGTAAATGAGCCCCTTCGACTTCACGTAATCCATCACCTCGCGTTCCTGCGCTTCCGTGAAGGCGCAGCGAGACATGATGTCCCAGATACTCTCCGTGGCATTACCCGGGATCACGTCGTTCGGGATCATTTCATCTTCGATCACGTGCGACTGGAACTTCACGCACTCCGCACCCGCGGCAGCGGCGTCATCCACCATGCGCAATGCCTTGCCTACGTCGCCTTCGTGGTTGATGCCAACTTCGGCGATTACGAAAGGAGGGTGCTCCAATCCGATGGAACGACCGTCAATGGCAAAAGATGGTGCTGAGCTCTTGGACATGTCTTTAGCTGCGTAAAGGCTGTAAACGTTCAGGAGCGGAGCAACGTGCTCCCCTTCAACATTGCGCCCGCGAGTGCTGCGAGGTCCGGCTGGTCGTGCGGCAGGACAACGAGGTCGTACCCTCCGAGCGCTACCGCGTGTGATGCAAGCTGCTCGGCTGCGCTGCACCAGAGAGCCACACGGCCGCCAAGTGCCTCACGCCAGCTGCCCGCGCCCGGTGCAATCTCGTGCGAAGTGCTGCCGCCGGACCGCAATGATCCATCGTGCGAGCTGCCGCTGCCCGGGATCAGCAGAACGAAACCCGTTACGGCCTCTTCGTTCATCGCTTGCGGAAGAGCAGCTGCATTGCATACCCGAAGCACCATGCCATCGTTCAACGTGACGACCCCGCCCGCCACCGGCAACTCGCTTGCGGTCCTGACCTGCGTGGGCGCCGCCGGTGCCGCAAGCACGGCAGTGCGCCGGGCTGCAACGAGGTCCGCAGGGGTATCAATATCCAGCGATCGTACGGAACACCGCTCCACCCCAACGGTCACGCCAGGTACCACGAACGCCCGGCGTTCACGCAACGCTTTTACGGTGGTGATGTACACGGCGCCACTCGGCGAGACCGAATGCGAAAGGTCCTGCCTGCGAACGTTCGCCGGAGGCGGTTCGCCCAGCCAGTTCAGCACGGCGTCGTCATCGGTTCGCATTGCGAGTTGCGGCGGCTTGCCTGGCTCGACTACCGTGATCACCGATTCGCGATCAGAGTTCGCGAAGATTGACCAACAGTCGGCAATGTCATTCCAGCTTCGCAGCGGTGAAGTTGGCTGGAGCAGCACGATGGTGTCTGGCTGCCAGCCGCTTTCGGCGAGCCGATCCACCAGATGGAGCGTGGATGCGAGCGTGGTAGTGCTGTCCTGCGCGAGGTTTTCGGGGCGCAGGAACGGGACCTCGGCGCCCCACCGTCTCGCCTCGGTTTCGATTGCGGGCATGTCCGTGTCAACAACGACGCGCGCGTCAGGCAGCCCGGTTTCGCGCAGGAATCGCCGTGCAGAGATGACGGCACGCCCCACGAGGCTTACGCCGTCTGTCTCCTGGAGGTTCTTTCCGGGAATGCCCTTCGAGCCACCGCGTGCCGGAACGAGCAGCAGCACCCTGCCACCTGACGAGCGGACGGCACTCACCTGCGCACCGCGCCTTTCAGCTTGCGCAACGAGGCCTTTATCGGCGCTGGCACTGCATCCCAGAGCCGCGCGACCGGGATGAGCCGCCCGCGATTGCGCCAGCGCGCTGCCACCGCCTCACCCTCGGGGATCGTGGTCGCAAGTTGCGGAAGGAACGCGAACATCACGGAGTCACGCTGCCCCCATGCCTCACGAAAACGCTGCTCATACGCCTTTGACATATGTGCTGACAGCTGCCGCAGGAAGTCAGGATCGCTGTGCTCAGCCGTGCTTTCCGCTTCCCAGAAGCGCTGGCGCGCCGTGTACTCGCTCCAGCGACTCTCAATGAGCTTGTGAGACACGGACTCACTGTGCCTGCGGTACATCACAGTCACCTTGTGGGAACTGATGAACGGGTGTCGCCTGGCGAGACGCATGTACAGGTCGAAGTCCTGGCAGTGCAGCAGATCACTCGTGTAGCCGCCGATCTCCAGCAGCATGTCGCGGCGTGCAACCACCGCGCTGGTCTGTGCTACACAGCGTGCAACGGATGGCCAGAACGCATCGACCACGACATCCGCGGGCAGGTCTGCGTCCCATATGCGATCCTGGTTCCCGAAGGTGCGCACGAGTGAGAAGCCCAGCGCAACTTCCGGATTGTTCGCCACGAGTGGTACAACGGTTTCCAGGTGGCCGGGAAGCCAGATATCGTCACCATCCAGAAATGCAACGAGCTCGGTGTCAGCCGCCTGGAGGCCCGTGTTGCGCGCGACCGCCGGCCCGCTGTTGTTTGGCAGCTGCAGCAGTTCCGCCCGGGCATCACGCTCCACGTACTGCCTTATGACGTCAACCGAACCGTCCGTGGAGGCATCATCCACAACCAGCACACGCACGGGCGGTCGCGTTTGCGAAAGAATGGAATCCAGCGCGGGCCGCAGGTAGTTCTCGCC